>NZ_WWIQ01000022.1:387791-419115 GCF_009862985.1 Streptomyces sp. SID5464
CCCCGCTCCGCCGGGCTGCGCACCCACCCGGCCCCGGCACCGACGTGCAGTACCGGAAAACCCCATGCCGCTGCCCCGCTCCCCGCCGTAGCGTCCCCGAGCATGACAACCCCACCCCGCCACACCCGCCTCACCTTCCACGGCCCGTTGTCCGAGGCCCGGGCAGATCAGCTCGTGGCGCGCCTCGCCCGCAACGCCCCCGCAACCGTCCTGGACATCGGCTGCGGCTGGGGCGAACTCATGCTGCGCCTCCTGACGGCCCTGCCGGAGGCAACGGGCACCGGCATCGACATCAACGCCGAGGACCTGGCCCGAGGGCAGAGAGCCGCCGAGGAACGCGGACTGGCACCCCGGGCCCGCTTCCTCGAGGAATCCGCCACCGGCACCTCGCACGGCCCCGCCGACCTCGTCCTGTGCGTGGGCGCGAGCCAAGCCCTCAGCGGCGAACTCCCCGCGGCCCTCGAAGAACTACGCGGCCTCGTCTCCGACCACGGCCGCGTCCTGCTCGGCGAAGGGTTCTGGCAGCGCACCCCGACTCCCGCCGAACTGTCCCGCATGTGGCCGGACGCCGCCGTCACCGACCACCCCGACCTCGCCACCCTCGTCGGCCTGGCCATCGAGGCCGGGTTCAGACCGGAATGGACACAGACCGCGAGCCTCGACGAGTGGGAGGAGTTCGAGTCGGCGTACCTGGCGGACACCGAGGTGTGGCTCGCCCAGCACCCCGGCCACCCGCTGGCCGCCGAGACCCGGGAGCGCGCCGACCGCCACCGAACCGCCTGGCTCACCTACCGCGGCGTCCTCGGGCTCGCGTACCTCACCCTCGTACCGGTGGCCCGGTGACCGCCTACGCGGGCACGTGCACCGTCTCCACCCGGCTCGCCACCAGCCGTTCCCGCTCGCGCCGGGCCGCCTGCTTCCGCAGCCGCAGGATCTGCGTGACCCCGAGCGTCTGGAGGACGAACACCACCGAGAAGGCCACGGTGTAGTCGTCGCCGGTGGCGTCCAGCAGCACCCCGACCGCGAACAGCGTGGTCATGGAGGCCACGAAGCCGCCCATGTTGGTGATGCCGGAGGCCGTGCCCTGCCGCTCGGGCGGATTCGCCGGACGGGCGAAGTCGAAGCCGATCATCGACGCGGGCCCGCATGCCCCGAGCACCGAGCACAGCACGATCAGCAGCCACATCGGGGCGTGCGGGCCGGGGTAGGCCAGCGTCGCCGCCCACAGGGCCGCCGTCGTCCCGACCGTGCCGAGCGCGAGCGGCAGCCGTGCCCCGTGGTGCCGGGCGACGATCTGCCCGTAGACCAGGCCGACGACCATGTTCGACAGCACGACCAGGGTGAGGAGCTCGCCGGCCGTGGCCCGGGACAGTCCCTGTGCCTCGACGAGGAACGGCAGGCCCCACAGCAGCAGGAACACCATCGCCGGGAACTGGGTCGTGAAGTGCACCCAGAGTCCGAGCCGCGTCCCCGGCTCCCGCCAGGCGGCGGCGATCTGCCGCCGTACGTAGGCCGCGCCCTGGTGCGGGAGCGGCTCCGGCTCGTGGCCCTCCGGGTGGTCCTTCAGGAACAGCAGCACCAGGACGAACACCACGGCCCCGGCGACCGCGCTGCCCGCGAAGGCCGGCGTCCAGCCGATGCCGTGCAGCAGCCGGGCGAGGACGAGCGTGGAGACGAGGTTGCCCGCCATGCCCACCAACCCCGCGAACTGGGCGACGAGCGGCCCGCGCCGGGCCGGGAACCACCGGCTGCCCAGCCGCAGCACGCTGATGAACGTCAGCGCGTCACCGCAGCCGAGCAGCGCCCGGGAGGCGAGCGCCATGCCGTACGAGGGGGAGAACGCGAAGCCCAGCTGCCCGGCCGTGAACAGCACCGCCCCGAGGGCCAGGACCTTCTTGGTGCCGAGCCGGTCGACGAGCAGGCCGACGGGTATCTGCATGCCCGCGTAGACCAGCAGCTGCAGGATGGAGAACGTGGAGAGCGCGGAGGCGTTGACGTGGAAGCGGTCGGCCGCGTCGAGCCCGGCCACGCCCAGGGACGTGCGGAAGATGACCGCGACGAAGTAGACCGAGACGCCGATGCCCCAGACGGCCAGGGCCCGCCGGCCGCCTGGGGGCGCCCCCTCTGGGGGAGGATCGTTCGGCAGCGTGGTGGAGCTCATCGGACCTCCCCCCGGGCCAGGTGCGAGAACCAGCTGACGTGCCGGTGGACCAGCCCGACGGCCGCCTCGGCGTCCCCGGCGCGCAGCGCGTCGAGGATCTCCTCGTGCTCGGCGAGGGTCTTGGCGATCCGGTCGGGGTGGGAGTGCATGACGGCGACGCCCATCCGCAACTGGCGGTCGCGCAGCTGGTCGTAGAGCCGGGAGAGGATCTCGTTGCCGCCGCTGCGGACGATCTCGGCGTGGAAGCAGCGGTCGGTGACGGCGGCTCCGGCGAGGTCTCCGGCGGCGGCCTGCTTCTTCTGCCGGGCCAGCAGCTCCTCCAGGCGCTCGATGAGCCCGGCGGGCGCGGGCACCGCCTTGCGCGCCGCGTGCTCCTCGACGAGCAGCCGCGTCTCGACGACGTCGGCGATCTCCTGGGCGGAGACCGGCAGGACGAGGGCGCCCTTCTTCGGGTAGAGCCGGATCAGCCCCTCGGCCTCCAGCCGGAGCAGCGCCTCGCGCACCGGCGTGCGCGAGACCCCCACGGCCTCGGCGAGCTCGCCCTCGGTGAGCAGGGTCCCGCCCTCGTAACGGCGCTCCAGGACACCCTGTTTGACGTGGGTGTAGACGCGGTCGGCGGCGGGCGGTTGCTTCACGGCCAGGGTCATGCCGACAGCATAGATACAACAGGTACCCATGGATGCATCCGTCCAGTATGCGGACGTGAATGTCACACATCTGTGGCAAAGGGCGGGTCCCCCTCGGCAACGGCACAACCTCATGTGCTAGTTACGAGTCAGACACGTGCGGCCCCTTTCCCCTCGTCCTCAATTCGGCCGCACGCCTGGGGCATTCAACGCAATCGGGGTACTTCACTTGATAACCGGCATTAAGGGCACCCGTCTCCGCAGAGCCGCGGCCGTCGCCGTCACCACCGGCGCCATGCTCGCGACCGGAGCCCTCACCGTTGCGCCGGCGCAGGCCGCCACGGCGCCCACGATCGCCGCCAAGGGCGGCTACGTGATGAACAACGCGACCGGCAAGTCGCTCTACACCAAGGCTGCCGACACGCGCCGCTCCACCGGCTCGACCACCAAGATCATGACCGCCCTGGTGGTGCTGAAGCAGCCGAACCTCAACCTGGACAGCAAGGTCACGATCCAGAAGGCGTACAGCGACTACATCGTCGACAACAACTGGGCGTCGAACGCCAAGCTGATCGTCGGCGACAAGGTCACCGTCCGCCAGCTGCTGTACGGGCTGATGCTGCCGTCCGGCTGCGACGCGGCGTACGCGCTCGCCGACAAGTTCGGCTCGGGCTCGACGCGGGCGGCGCGCGTGAAGTCGTTCATCGGCAAGATGAACACCACCGCCAAGGACCTGGGTCTGAAGAACACCCACTTCGACTCGTTCGACGGCATCGGCAAGGGCAGCAACTACTCCACGCCGCGCGACCTGACGAAGATCGCCAGCAGCGCCATGAAGAACTCCACGTTCCGCACGGTCGTCAAGACGAAGAAGTACACGGCGAAGACGACCACCAAGTCCGGCGGCACGCGGACGATGGCGCCGTGGGAGAACACCAACCCGCTGCTCGCGAGCTACACCGGCGCGATCGGCGTGAAGACCGGTTCCGGCCCGGAGGCCAAGTACTGCCTGGTCTTCGCCGCCACCCGGAACGGCAAGACGGTCATCGGCACGGTCCTCGCCTCGACCAACGCGACCACGCGGAAGTCGGACGCGACGAAGCTGCTGAACTACGGCTTCGCGAAGTAGCAGCGGGAGAAGCAGGACGGGCACCACGAAAGGGGGGCTCACCGCCGTCGGCGGTGAGCCCCCCTTCGCTCGCCTTCGCTCGCCTTCGCTCGTCACGCAGCGGTGCGCTGACGGCGCTCCAGCGCCCGGGCCGCCTTGCGCCGGCCACCGGCCAGCACGTTCACCGGTGCGCCCGCACCGGCTCCCGGCTCCAGCTGCCAGCCCCGGACCCGCGCCGCGACCTGGGCCAGCCGCTTGTCTCCGGGCCGTACGTCGATGGAGAACAGGGACTCGTCGGGCGTGGGGTCGTCGCCGCCCCAGCGGACGACTCCGTCGAGTTCGGCGAGGATGTCGCGGATCACGACCTCCTGCTGTGGGAAGAAGCCGCCCCGGGCACCGCGCGGGTAGAAGCCCGGCCGGATCCGCACCGCCGTGCCGGACGCAAGGTTGGACTCCGGCCGGCCCTTGCCGACGTTTGACGGGTCGTGCCAGCCGACGACGTCGCCCCGGCGCAGGGTGTCGACCTCGTAGTGGAACCGGCGCACCAGGTGGACGAGGACGGTCTCGACGTCGCCCATGCGGACGGCGATGCCCTTGAGCGGGGTGCCGGGCACGGGGCGGGTGTAGACGGTGCCGCCGTCGTCCGCGACGTTCTCCATCTCCCAGCCGTTGCGGGAGCGCGAACCGGCCAGCACGCGCTGGGTCCGGTCCTGCGCGCTGCGCAGGGCGTCCCGTACGCGGCCCGGAATGGGGTTGCGCGCGTCGGCGTACGCCTGTGACAGGAAGTGCGAGACGGGCAGGGCGGCGACGCCCACGGCACCGCCGACGGCGGCGACACGGCCGAGCAGGGCGCGGCGGGACAGACCGCGGCGATGCGCGGCGGCCGGTCCGGACCGTCTGCGGGTGAGACGGGGAATGTGGGGGAGGTTGAGGTTCAACGGGCTCTCATTCCAGCGATTCACGCGTTGCGGGCGATGCTGTTGTACTTCTCGAAGATCTGGTAGACGGCCAGGCTCTGGTGGGTCTGCGCCTCCACGTCGGGGTCCCAGGCCCGGTAGCGGCGCAGCAGCTCGGTGATCTCGAACTCGGCGAGGTCCAGGCGCATGGACCTCGGGGTGGTGACCCGGTCGCCGGGCGGCAGCTGACCGCCCGGCCTGCCGCGGACGCCCCACAGGTGGACCAGGGCCGCCGTGCGCACGCTGAACGCGTTGTCCTTGCTCAGCTGCTGCCACACGGACCACAGGTCGGCGTCCTTGGCCGGGTCGCGGTGGTCGCCGGTGGTGTAGCCCCAGCCGATGCAGTGGTTCCAGGCCTGGATGGCGTCGGAGCCGCTGATCTGCCCGATGCCGGTGTGCGAGTCCCTGACCTGCCCGGAGCCCGTCAGGTGGTGGTCGGCCACCTGCTGGTCCGTGGCCTGGTCGGCGAGGCTGTAGTCGCGCATCGCCCAGTAGACGGCCGTCTGGATCAGCGCCTTGCGCATCTGGTACGTGTTGGACAGCTCGGTGATCAGCCCGTCCTGGTCCTGGATCGCCTCGACCGCCTGGGCGTTGGTGTAGAGCCTCGCGTCACTGCCGACGCCGCCCAGGTCCGGGCGTCCGATCGACCGCATGTAGCGCGCGAGGTCGGCCCGCAGCGCCGGCACCTGGCGTTCGTCGAGGGCGACGTCCGGGACGGCGGGCCGCGGCCGGTTGAACGAGCCCTGCCCGGTGTCGCGGCCCGAGGCGATGTCGACGTCGACCTCCAGCTGTCCGTCGCCCGAGCCGAGGGTGCGGATGACGAACTGGTCGTAGGCCCAGTCCTTCGGCAGCGGGCGCCCGGCGTTGCCGTCGAAGCCCGGGGACATGTCGGCCACGAAGCTCGCCGTCGAGTAGCCCGCCGCGCCGACCTGCGCGCAGACGTTGCGGGAGCCGTAGACCCCGATCTCGTACGGGTGGCCGGAGTCCGCCATCGCCTCCTTGATGCCCTTGAAGTGGGGCAGGACGCTCGCGGTGATCTCGGCGTCGATCGCGTCGAAGTCGACGGCGAAGAAGATCCGGGTCCCCCTCTTGAAGCCGTGGTCGAGGGCGGCGTTGACCGCCGCGTATCCAGCCGTCCGCCCGGCGACGTAGTCGAAGTCCGAGGCGTCGTTGTCGACCGTCTGGTAGATCGGGAAGCAGCGCAGGCCGTGCTGGGCGATGACCTGCAACTCGCCCGGCTGGATGGCCTTCTCCGGCAGGGAGGTGGCGCTCGGGTTGGTGAGGTAGCGGCCCACGTACGTGATACCGGCGGCCTTGAGCGTCGCCGCCCGCGCCGGGGTGACCTCGGAGACGGTGTCGCAGGCCTTGCCCTGGCGCGACTGGTCGCCGTAGGACGCCAGGAGGGAGGCGAAGGTGGAGAAGTCGCCCTCGCCCGTTGCCGGGAGAGCGACGAAGGTCTGGAAGGAGCGGACCGCCGCGGCGAGGTAGGCGTCGAAGGTGTCGGTGAGGGCGACGGGCCGCCGGTTCACGACCATCCCGGCGGAGAACAGCTGGACGTAGACGCCCTTGTCGCCCTGCCGCACGGGGTGCGCCTTCAGGGCCGACTGGGTGCCGGGCCCGAAGTTGCCGTTCGCGGTGCCGTCGGCCATGCCGAGGTCGTACTGCGTGCCGAAGACCAGCGCCCGGGCCAGGTCCCGGGAGACGCGCCCGTCGCAGGCGATGACGAAGAAGTCCTGCCGGTTCAGGTAACGCCCGTTGAGCCACCGCTGCACCTCACGGACCTGCCGGGTGCCGGAGGTGTTGAGGACGTACGAGTCCATCGTGAGCAGCGCCTTGAACACCTTGGGCGTCAGATCGGGGCCGGGGAAGGCCTGTTCGACGCCCATGTCGGTCTTGAGCTTCGTGACGGCCGCCTCGACCCGCCCGCCGTACGTGCCGTCCAGGTCGCCGCCGTCGTAGCCCTTGCAGTACAGGCCGGACTGGATGATGCGGCAGAAGTCGGGGGAGGGGACGGTGTCCGCGTTCAGCTCGGGGTACTTGGCGGTCAGCGTCGAGAGCGTGGTGGGGCCGAAGTTGTCGGACAGTGCCGTGATGCCCAGCTCGTACTGGAGGGCACGGGTCAGGGCGTACAGGGTCGCCCAGTCGGTCTCGCCGGTTTCCTCCACGGTCGTACCGATGCGGCTGCCGTAGACGGAGTTCACGAATCTCTGGGCCCTGAGCACCATGGGGTCGCGCATGAAGAGTGATCGTATGTCCGGCTAAACCGCTTACTGTGGGGTACTTGGGCGGGTCCGAGGGGCTTCTTGTGCTCTTCGGCGTACCGCTGGTTAACCCTCCGGCAGACGCCGACGGCCCCCCGCCCGATGGGCAGGGGGCCGCCGCGGCCGGCTCACGCCCAGGTGATCAGGCGCTTCGGCTGCTCCAGGATCGCCGCCACGTCCGCCAGGACCTTGGAGCCCAGCTCCCCGTCGACCAGGCGGTGGTCGAACGACAGCGCCAGCGTGGTGACCTGACGGGGCTTCACCTTGCCCTTGTGGACCCACGGCTGGAGCTTGATCGCACCGACCGCGAGGATCGCGGACTCGCCGGGGTTGAGGATCGGCGTGCCCGTGTCGACGCCGAAGACGCCGACGTTGGTGATCGTCACCGTGCCGCCCTGCATGGCCGCCGGGGAGGTCTTGCCGTCCCTGGCCGTCGACACCAGCTCGCCCAGCGACTCGGCCAGCTGCGGCAGCGTCTTGGCGTGGGCGTCCTTGATGTTCGGCACGATCAGGCCGCGCGGGGTCGCGGCCGCGATGCCCAGGTTCACATAGTGCTTGACCACGATCTCCTGGGCGGCCTCGTCCCAGGACGCGTTGATGTCCGGGTTCCGCTTGATCGCGACGAGCAGCGCCTTGGCGATCAGCAGGAGGGGGTTCACGCGCAGGCCCGCGAACTCCTTGTCCTCCTTCAGCTCCTCGACCAGCTTCATCGTGCGCGTCACGTCGACGGTCACGAACTCCGTGACGTGCGGCGCGGTGAAGGCCGAGCCGACCATCGCCGCCGCCGTCGCCTTGCGGACGCCCTTGATCGGGACACGGGTCTCACGGGTGGTGTCGTACGACACCACCGCCGGGGCGGCGGCCGGGACGGCGGCAGCGGGGGCCTCCGGCTGCGGTGTCCGCGGCTCGGCCACCGCCGCGTGCACGTCCTCGCGGGTGATGACGCCGTCCGGGCCGGTCGGGACGACCGTCGCCAGATCGACGCCCAGGTCCTTGGCCAGCTTGCGGACCGGGGGCTTGGCCAGGGGGCGTGCCTTCACGGCGGCGGCGGCCGGGGGCGCCGCCCCGTGGCCGTTCAGCTCCGTCTGGATCGCCGTCGAGGCCTGCTGGACCGGGACCTCCGGGCCCTTGCGCGGGCGACGGCGGGTGGACGACGCCGCCACCCCGTAGCCGACCAGGACCGGCTGGCGGCCGGAGCCCTCCACCTTCGGCTCCTCCGCGGGCCGGGGCGCCGCTGGCTGCTCGGCGGTGGGCGCGGGCTGCTCTGCGGCGGACTGCTCGGCGGCGGGGGCGGCCCCTCCGCTCACGTCCACCGCGATGATCGCCGTGCCCACGTCGACCGTGGTGCCCTCCGGGAAGTGCAGCTCCCGGACCACGCCGTCGTACGGGATGGGCAGCTCGACGGCCGCCTTCGCCGTCTCGACCTCGCACACCACCTGGCCGTCCGTCACCGTGTCGCCGGGCTGGACGAACCACTTGAGGATCTCCGCCTCGGTGAGCCCCTCGCCCACGTCGGGCATCTTGAACTCGCGTACGGACGCTTCCGTCATCGTCGTCACGACCCTCTCCTCAGTACGCCAGCGAGCGGTCGACGGCATCCAGCACCCGGTCCAGGTTCGGCAGGTACTCCTCCTCCAGGCGGGCCGGCGGGTACGGCGCGTGATAGCCGCCCACCCGGAGCACCGGGGCCTCCAGGTGGTAGAAGCAGCGCTCCGTGATCCGCGCGGCGATCTCCGCGCCGGAGCCGAAGAACACCGGTGCCTCGTGGACGACGACCAGGCGGCGCGTCTTCTCCACCGACGCCTGGATCGAGTCGAAGTCGATCGGGGAGACCGAGCGCAGGTCGAGAACCTCCAGGTTCCTGCCCTCCTCGGCGGCCGCGTCGGCGACCTCCTGGCAGAGCTTCACCATCGGGCCGTAGGCGGCGAGGGTCAGGTCGGTGCCCGCGCGGACCACCTGGGCCTTGTGCAGCGGGCCCGGGATCGCCTCGGTGTTGACCTCGCCCTTGTCCCAGTAGCGGCGCTTGGGCTCGAAGAAGATCACCGGGTCGTCGCTCTGGATGGCCTGCTGCATCATCCAGTAGGCGTCCGACGCGTTCGACGGACTGACGATCTTCAGGCCCGCCACGTGCGCGAACAGCGACTCGGGGGACTCCGAGTGGTGCTCCACGGCGCCGATGCCGCCGCCGTAGGGGATGCGGACGACGACCGGGAGCTTGACCTTGCCCAGCGAGCGGGCGTGCATCTTCGCGAGCTGCGTGACGATCTGGTCGTAGGCCGGGAAGACGAAGCCGTCGAACTGGATCTCCACCACCGGGCGGTAGCCGCGCAGGGCCAGGCCGATCGCCGTGCCGACGATGCCCGACTCGGCCAGCGGGGTGTCGATGACGCGGCTCTCGCCGAAGTCCTTCTGGAGGCCGTCCGTCACCCGGAAGACACCGCCGAGCTTGCCGACGTCCTCACCCATGATCAGGACCTTGGGGTCGGAGTCCAGGGCGCGGCGCAGCGACTCGTTGATCGCCTTGGCCAGAGCCATCTTGTCGGCCATCTCAGTTACCCCCCTCGTCGGCGAACGACGCCTGGTAGGCGGCGAACTGGGCGCGCTCCTCGTCGACCAGCGCGTGTCCGTCCGCGTAGACGTTCTCGAAGATGGCGAAGTGGTCCGGGTCCGGCATGGCACGGACCGCCTCGCGCACTCGTTTGCCCAACGCCTCGGACTCGGCCTCCAGTTCCGCGAAGAATCCCTCGTCCGCGTGGTTCGAGCCCTCCAGGTAGCGGCGAAGGCGCAGGATCGGGTCCTTGGCCTCCCAGGCCTGGCGCTCCTCGTCGCCCCGGTACCGGGTCGGGTCGTCGGAGGTGGTGTGGGCGCCCATGCGGTAGGTGAACGCCTCGACGAGGGTCGGGCCCTCGCCGGAGCGGGCCCGCTCCAGGGCCCACCGGGTGACCGCGAGGCAGCCGAGCACGTCGTTGCCGTCCACGCGCACGCCCGGGAAGCCGAAGCCCTGCGCGCGCTGGTAGATCGGCACGCGGGACTGCTTCTCGGTCGGCTCGGAGATGGCCCACTGGTTGTTCTGGCAGAAGAACACGACGGGGGCGTTGTAGACCGCGGAGAAGGTGAACGATTCGGCGACGTCGCCCTGGCTGGAGGCGCCGTCGCCGAAGTAGGCGATCACCGCGCTGTCGGCGCCGTCCTTGGCGATGCCCATGGCGTAGCCGGTGGCGTGCAGCGTCTGGGAGCCGATGACGATCGTGTAGAGCTGGAAGTTGTTGCCGTTGGGGTCCCAGCCGCCGTTGTTCACCCCGCGGAACATGCCGAGCAGATTGGTCGGGTCCACGCCGCGGCACCAGGCGACGCCGTGCTCACGGTAGGTGGGGAAGACGTAGTCGTCGTCGCGCAGGGCCCGGCCGGAGCCGATCTGGGCGGCCTCCTGGCCGAGCAGCGAGGCCCACAGGCCCAGCTCGCCCTGGCGCTGCAGGGAGGTCGCCTCGGCGTCGAAGCGGCGGGTGAGCACCATGTCGCGGTACAGGCCGCGGAGCTCTTCCGGGGTGACACCGGCGACGTACTTGTCGTACTCGGCGTTCTTGACGCGCTTGCCCTCGGGCGTCAGCAGCTGCACGAGCTGGGGCTCGGTGCCGGCGTCCTTCTTGGCGGTCGTGCGGGTGGTGCGCTTGGTGCCGGTGGTGCCGGCCTTGCTTCCGGCGCTGCGTCGCGGTGTGCGCGCGGCAGTGCTCTCCACGGTCACGTGTGCTCCTCCGTCGGTCCGGCCCCCGGGGTTGCCGGTAGGCCAGTGCGGCTCACCTGTTCTCGGCCACCGGGGCACGGGGTGGGTGCCACTCGACCGGGAACAGGCGTGACAGGTGCCCCGGCGAGCGCCCTGCAAAGGGCACGTTACCCAGTGCATCACATTTCTGTGAAACCCCGTCTGACCTGCGATTTTGCTTGGATATCCAAGTAAATCGGGAAGGTGTGGAAGGGGCCCTGGTCACAGCCTTGCAGGAGGCCGGAGCAACCGCACGTTAACCCGGTGACCCAGGTCACGGGAAGAGTCCACTTTCCGGCGCGCCGAAACGGCACGCGCGCGTGGAGCCCGTTTCCGGGTCCCACGCGCGCGTGGATCATCCGTTTGGTCCCGGCCGTCCGGTCGGGGGACCGGCCCCGGGTCAGCCCTCTCCGCCGCCCGGGCCTCCGACGACACCGCTCGTGGCGCCCCCGTCGCCACCGCCCGTCGGGTCCGTCGGCGTCTCCGGGTCCGTGGGCTGCGGGTCCGTGGGCTCGTCGGTCGGCTCCTGGGTGGTCGGCTGGCCCGTCGGCTGGCCGGTGGGCGTCTCGGGAGCGCTCTGCGACGGCGTGTAGCTCGGGGAGTACGACGGCGTCCACTCGCCGCCGCCGGAGCTCGTGCCGGTGCCGTTGTCCGTGGACGTGTCGGTCGGCTCGTCGGTCGGCTCGTCGCTCGGCGTCTCGCTGGGCGACTTCTTCTCCGTCGTCTGCGAGGTGGTCGGCGACTCCTTGGTGCCGGGGCCCTTCGAGTCGTCGCCGGTGTTCTGGAGCGCCAGGGCGACACCCGCCGCGACGGCGATCACCGCGAGCACGGCGAGGATCCACAGCTTGCCGCGGCCGCCCCCCTTGTTGCCGTGGCCCTCGAAGCCGCCGTCGTCCCCGCTGCCGTAACCGGCGGGCAGGATCGGCGACGGGATCTGCGCGGTGCCGGAGACGTCCCCGGGGTGGCCCATCACGGCCGTGCCGGCGAAACCTCCCGACGGGGTGTGCCGGCCCTCGTGCATGTCGACCGGGCCGGTGTTCCAGGTGCCGGTGTGGCCGCCCTGGTCGTAGAGCATCTGCAGCGCGTACTGGACCAGCCCGCGCATCTCCTCGGCCGTCTGGAAGCGGTCGTCCGGCTCCTTGGCGAGGGAGCGCATGACGAGGCCGTCGAGCTCGGGCGGGCAGGCGTCGGAGGCCTCGGAAGGAGGCGTCGGGATGTCCTGGACGTGCTGGTAGACCACCGACAGCGGGGTCTCGCCGGTGAACGGCGGGCGCAGCGAGAGCAGTTCGTAGAGCAGGCAGCCCGTCGCGTACAGGTCGGAGCGGTGGTCGACGGCCTTGCCGAGCGCCTGCTCGGGGGACAGGTACTGGGGGGTGCCCATGACCATGCCGGTCTGCGTCATCGTGGACTGCGCGCCGTGCAGGGCGCGGGCGATGCCGAAGTCCATCACCTTCACGGCGCCGTTGTGCGTGATGATGACGTTGGCCGGCTTGATGTCGCGGTGCACGATGCCGTGCTGGTGCGAATAGGCGAGCGCCTCCAGGACGCCCGAAACGATGATCAGGGCCTGCTCGGGGCCCGGCGCCTCGGCGTTCAGCAGCAGGTCGCGGATCGTGCGGCCCTCGACCAGTTCCATGACGATGTAGGGCACGGACTGGCCGCCGACGATGTCCTCGCCGGAGTCGTACACGGCGACGATCGCGTGGTGGTTGAGGCCGGCGACCGACTGGGCCTCGCGCGTGAAGCGCGCCTTGGACACCGGGTCCTCGGCGAGGTCGGAACGGAGCAGCTTGACAGCGACGGTGCGCCCGAGGCGGACGTCCTCGGCGGCGAACACCTCGGCCATGCCGCCCCGGCCGAGTCTGCGGGTCAGCCGGTACCGGCCGTCCCCGACCAGCCCGCCGTTACCCCAGGACTCCGGCGCGTCCGACATGCCGCCGCCAGTCGCCTCGGGTTCGGACGGGCCCTGAGCGCGCTGCTGCTGTGCCATCAGTCCTCGCCGTCGTTTCTGCCCGCGGTGCGCGCGGTGTTGTTACGGTCTCCGTCGGCCACGCTACAGCCTCCGCGCAAGCCTCCGGTCCGAGACGGGGTGCCAGGACCGGCACGGGACGGACGCGTCATGAAACCTTCACTCCGTACTGTCGTGCAAATTCTGTGCACCGGCCGTACGTCCCCTGTAACGCTTCCGCGACGCTTCCTTCGCGTACGGTCACGGAACGGGCACCGAGCTTGACGTGTCTGTGCCCTGGGGCAGACTTGGCCGGGAATGGCGGTTTGGATCACGCGGATCAGCGTCGGATCAGCGACAGTCGGCGGCGCCTCAAGGGCTACGGGGGAAACGGGACATGAGCCAGGACGGCGCACAGGGCCAGTACACGGGGCGGGCGCTCGCCAATGGCCGCTACCAGCTGCGTGATCTCCTCGGCCAGGGCGGCATGGCCTCGGTGCACCTCGCCTACGACAGCGTGCTCGACCGGCAGGTCGCGATCAAGACACTTCACACCGATCTCGGCCGGGAACAGGCCTTCCGCGAGCGGTTCCGCCGCGAGGCCCAGTCCGTGGCCAAGCTCACGCACACCAACATCGTCTCGGTCTTCGACACCGGCGAGGACACCCTCGACTCCATGACGACGCCGTACATCGTCATGGAGTACGTCGAGGGCCGCCCGCTCGGCTCCGTGCTCGACGAGGACGTGCGGCAGCAGGGCGCGATGCCCGCCGACAAGGCGCTGAAGATCACCGCGGACGTGCTCGCCGCGCTGGAGATCAGCCACGAGATGGGCCTGGTCCACCGGGACATCAAGCCGGGCAACGTGATGATGACCAAGCGCGGCGTGGTCAAGGTCATGGACTTCGGCATCGCCCGCGCCATGCAGTCGGGTGTGACGTCGATGACACAGACCGGCATGGTCGTCGGCACCCCTCAGTACCTCTCGCCGGAACAGGCCCTCGGCCGCGGTGTGGACGCCCGCTCCGACCTGTACTCGGTCGGCATCATGCTGTTCCAACTGGTCACCGGGCGGCTGCCGTTCGAGGCCGACTCGCCGCTGGCCATAGCGTATGCGCACGTGCAGGAGGAGCCGCCGGTCCCGTCCTCGGTCAACCGCGCGCTGCCCCCGGCCGTGGACGCGCTGATCGCCCGCGCGTTGAAGAAGAACCCGAACGAGCGCTTCCCGAGCGCCGAGGCCATGCGCGACGAGTGCCTGCGCGTGGCGTCGTCCTTCCAGCCCACCCCGCCGAGCATCGTGCCGGGCGCGCAGACCCCGAGCGGCGCGGGCGTCGGATCGGCCGTGTTCCCTCCGGTCGACCAGGCGACCCCGGCGCCGTCGGGCCAGGTGCAGACGCCGTACCAGCCGACCCCGCCCCCGAACCCCTACGGCACGCCCGGCCCGGCGGCGCCGTCCCCGGCGTACGGCTACCCGCAGCAGGGCGGCTACCAGACGCCGTCGCCCGCCGCGTACTCCCCGCAGCCCGGTCCGTCGACCCCGCCGCCGTACAACCTCACGCCGCAGACCGCGCCGGTCTCCTCGGCCGGCGGCAAGAGCAACAAGCCGGTGATCATCGGCTCGATCGTGGTGTCCGTCGTCGCGGTCGGCGGCCTGGTCGCCGCCCTGCTGATGAACGGCGGCGGCAGCGAGGGCGAGCAGGGCGGCGGGGGCAACAGCGCGAGTGCGTCGGCCTCGGCGGCCAAGAAGCCGGGCTACCGCGGGCCGGACACCTCGAAGACGATCGACACCGAGGAGTGCACGGAGCCGCAGGAGTCGTACAACGACCCCGACAAGATCCGGATGCCCGACTTCAAGTTCAAGAACATCACCTCGGTCAAGGCCTGCCTCCAGGCCGCCGGCTGGGAAAAGAAGATCAACGACCTGGACGAGAACACCTACGGCGACGGCACGGTCATGAACCAGTTCCCGTCCGCCGGCACCGACGTGGACCCGGAGAACATGCCCGAGATCGAGCTCGGCGTCTCCACGGGCAACCCCCCGTCCTGACCTGCTCGTGCGAAGGGCCCGGCAGCCGAGGCTGCCGGGCCCTTCGCACGGCCGGTACGCGGACGCGTTACAGGTACGGCCCGCCCGTACGGCCCGCCGAACGGCCGCCCGGGTGCTGCTCGTCGAGACCGTCATGGCCGACGCCCGGCGGGAGGGCGCGGCGCATCTGCTCCAGCTGGGCGCGGGCCGCCATCTGCTGCGCGAACAGCGTGGTCTGGATCCCGTGGAAAAGCCCCTCCAGCCAGCCCACCAGCTGGGCCTGCGCGATGCGCAGCTCCGCGTCGCTCGGGGTCGCCTCGTCCGTGAACGGCAGGGAGAGCCGCTCCAGCTCCTCGACCAGCTCGGGGGCCAGACCGTCCTCCAGCTCCTTCACCGAGCTGGCGTGGATCTCCTTGAGCCGCACCCGGCTGGCCTCGTCCAGGGGAGCCACACGCACCTCCTCCAGAAGCTGCTTGATCATGCTGCCGATCCGCATGACCTTCGCGGGCTGCTCCACCTGTTCCGTGACCGGAGTCTCGCGGGAGTCCTCGTCTCCGCCGCCGCCGCTGAGCGCCATGCCGTCCTGGCCCACGACCAGGATCTGCGGGTTCTCCGGCGACCTTTCGTTCCTCGGCATCTCCATGTCGCCATTCTCTCGCACGCCTGCACCTCACCTTCGTGGTGCCCCCGCGGGAGGCTGATCCACCGTCCTGGAGGAGACGTGTGGGCCGGGCCCCGGGTTGCTCACCAAAGGGTGAATCCGGCTCGTGCGGCGATTCCGCCTGTCGGCCGAACCCGGAGTGCCGGACGAGTGGGGCGATGTGAGGCTTGTTGCCTCGATCTGACCGAACTTGCCGATCTTGCCCTACCGGGCACGGCGGGAGGGGGTCACCAACGTGACTCCATGGCAACGCGCACTGCGGGCGACGGGACTGGTGGTCGCCCTGGGGGCGGGTGCGGTCGTCTCACCGTACGGGGCCGGCGCCTCGTACGGAGCTGTCCAGTCCGTCCGGTCGTACGGCTCCGTGCTGTCGTACGGCTCTGTCCTCGCGTACGACGCCCCCGGGGGCCGTGCTCTCGCCGCGCCCTCCACGCCCTCCGCTCCCTCCGCCACGGGCGAGCCCTCGAGGGCCGGGAGCCGGGCCGGTGAGGGGCGGGAGCGGCCGGGACGGCCGGCGGACCCCGACCGGGAGCGGGGCGCCGGTGAGGCCACCGCCGCCCCCGAGGAGCCCCGGGAAGCCGTCCCCGAGCCCTCCGCCCCGACGGAGCAGCCCGCAGGGGAAGCCGCCACCGCGCGCGCCGAGCGCCCCGTCGGGCCTGTCCTGCGCATCCTGCCGCTGGGCAGCGGCCTGGTGCTGATCGGCCTCGGCCTCGGCCTCGCCTTCTTCGCCCTGCGGCTGCGGCGGGTCTAGAGCCTGCGCCCTCAGGCGCCCTGCGGCGTGATCAGCAGCACCTTGCCGATGTGGCCGCTCTCCTCCACGACCCGGTGGGCGGCGGCCGCCTCCGGCATCGGGAGCTCGCGGTCGACGACCGGGCGCAGATGGCCGCCTGCGAACAGGGGCCAGACGTGTTCCCGCACCGCCGCGACGATGGCCGCCTTCTCCTCCAGCGGCCGGGCGCGCAGGGACGTCGCGCTGATCGCCGCGCGCTTGGCGAGCAGGGCGCCGATGTTCAGCTCGCCCTTGACGCCGCCCTGCATGCCGATGATCGCGAGCCGGCCGTTGACGGCGAGGGCCCTGACGTTGCGCTCCAGGTACTTGGCGCCCATGTTGTCGAGGATGATGTCGGCACCGGCGCCGTCCGTGGCCTTCCTGACCTCCTCGACGAAGTCCTGCTCGCGGTAGTTGACCAGGATGTCGGCGCCCAGTTCGGCGCACCGGTCCAGCTTCTCCTTCGTCCCGGCCGTGACCGCCACCCGCGCACCGACGGCCTTGGCGAGCTGGATCGCCATCGTGCCGATGCCGCTGGAACCGCCGTGCACGAGCAGCGTCTCGCCCGGGCGCAGGTGGGCGATCATGAAGACGTTCGACCAGACGGTGCAGGTCACCTCGGGCAGGGCCGCGGCCCGCGTCAGGCCGACGCCCTCGGGCACGGGCAGCAGTTGCCCGGCCGGGACGACCACCTTCTCGGCGTAACCGCCGCCGGAGAGCAGCGCGCACACCTCGTCGCCGACGTTCCAGCCGGAGACACCGGGGCCGATCTCGGCGATCCGCCCGGAGCACTCCAGGCCGGGGTAGGGGGACGTGCCGGGCGGCGGGTCGTAGAAGCCCTGCCGCTGCAGGATGTCGGCCCGGTTGACGGCACCGGCCGCCACCGCGACCAGGACCTCGCCCTCGCCGGGCACGGGATCCGGGACCTCGTCCCAGACCAGCGCCTCGGGCCCACCAGGTTCGGGAATCGTGATCGCATGCATGAAGGGGACGGTACTCCTCGGTCGCCGGACCGACTTCCCTCCGCCCCCGGGCCGGCCCCGCCTCCGTCATGGGACCGGTCCTGGCGAATATCCATGTGCGGGACCGATGAGTTTGCGTGACGGTAAAGGTCTCCCCATGCGTAGCCCACGTACTCGGAAGGACCCGAAGCATGAGCGCGCAGATGTCCGGCCTGGCGATCGAGACCGCGGGTCTGGTGAAGACCTTCGGCGAGACGAGGGCCGTCGACGGAGTGGACCTGTCCGTGCCCGCGGGCACGGTCTACGGCGTCCTCGGCCCGAACGGCGCCGGCAAGACCACCACCGTGAAGATGCTCGCCACACTGCTGCGGCCGGACGGCGGCGAGGCCCATGTCTTCGGCCACGACATCGTCCGCGAGGCCGACGAGGTGCGCGGCCGGGTGAGCCTCACCGGCCAGTACGCGTCGGTGGACGAGGACCTCACCGGCACCGAGAACCTGGTCCTGCTGGGCCGGCTGCTCGGCCACCCCAAGAAGGCCGCCCGGGACCGTGCCGCCCAGCTCCTGGAGGCCTTCGGGCTCACGGAGGCGGCCGGGAAGCAGGTCAAGCACTACTCGGGCGGCATGCGGCGCCGCATCGACATCGCCGCGTCCATCCTCAACACCCCCGACCTGCTGTTCCTCGACGAGCCGACCACCGGCCTCGACCCGCGCAGCCGCAACCAGGTCTGGGACATCGTGCGGGCCGTCGTCGCCCAGGGCACCACCGTGCTGCTGACCACGCAGTATCTGGACGAGGCCGACCAGCTGGCGTCCCGGATCGCCGTCATCGACCGCGGCCGGGTGATCGCCGAGGGCACCAAGGGCGAGCTGAAGTCGTCCGTCGGCGCCGGATCCGTCCATCTACGGCTGCGAGATCCGGACCAACGGGACCTGGCAGCGGACCTGCTGCGCCGGGCCCTCCACGCGCAGGTGCAGCTGGAGCACGACCCGGTGGCCCTGACCGCCCGCCTGGGTGCGGCGGCGAGCGACGACAGCGCCGCGCAGCAGGCGTCCAGCGCGCTGAGCGAGCTGGTCCACGCCGGGATCACCGTCGACAACTTCTCGCTGGGCCAGCCCAGCCTGGACGAGGTGTTCCTGGCCCTCACCGGGCACGACACACACGACTCCGGCCACAGCGACGGCTCCGGCCCCTCACACGACCCGAAGGACGAGGTGGCGGCATGAGCACCACGACCACCGAGACCAAGGAACTGGCCCCGGTCAGCGCCGAATCCCTCGCCGCGCTGCTCATCTCCAAGGAGCGTCCGCCCCGGCCCAGCGCCTGGTCGACCTCGATGACCTTCGGCTGGCGGGCGATCCTCAAGATCAAGCACGTGCCGGAGCAGCTCTTCGACGTCACGGCGTTCCCGATCATGATGGTGCTGATGTACACGTACCTGTTCGGCGGGGCGCTGGCCGGCTCGCCGAAGGAGTACATCCAGTTCCTGCTGCCGGGCATCCTCGTGATGTCGGTCGTGATGATCACGATGTACACGGGCGTCTCGGTCAACACCGACATCGAGAAGGGCGTCTTCGACCGGTTCCGCAGCCTGCCGATCTGGCGGCCCTCGACGATGGTCGGCTACCTGCTCGGCGACGCCCTGCGGTACACGATCGCGTCCGTGGTGATGCTCACCGTCGGCATCATCCTCGGCTACCGGCCGGGCGGCGGGATCGGCGGTGTGCTCGCCGGGATCGCCCTGCTGGTGCTCTTCTCGTTCGCCTTCTCGTGGATCTGGACCATGTTCGGGCTGATGCTGCGCACCGAGAAGTCGGTGATGGGCGTCAGCATGATGGTGATCTTCCCGCTCACCTTCCTGTCCAACGTCTTCGTCGACCCGAAGACCATGCCGGGCTGGCTCCAGGCCTTCGTCAACAACAGCCCCATCACCCATCTGGCGTCGGCGGTGCGCGGTCTGATGGGCGGTGACTGGCCGACCGCCGAGGTCGCCTGGTCGCTGGGCTGGGCCGGCCTGTTCGTGCTGGTCTTCGGCCCGATCACGATGCGGTTGTACAACCGGAAGTAGACCTTGGGCCTGGGCCTTCGGCTTTCGGCGTCGGGCCTTGTGCTTCCTTGGCCGGCCGCCCCGCACTGAACGTGTGGGGCGGCCGGCCGTTCGCTGCCGTGCCGGTCAGTTGCGCGGCATGGGGGGCATCGGCCGGAAGTCGGGCGCTGTCTGTGAGCCGGGCGTCGCCCGCACGATCGTGATGAGCCGGTCGGTCAGCTCCAGCGTCCCGACAGCCGGATCGTCGTAGCCGAGCACCCGGTGGCCGCGTATGACGCTCACCACCAGGTCGGTGATCTCCCGCGGGGTCTTGCCCACCTCGGCCTTGACCACCGGCCGTTCGACGATGTCGAGGCCGCTGCCCTGCTGGATGAGGTCCTCCATCACCATGCCCGCGGAGGGGCTGAGCACCGAGAGGCCGAGCAGACGGCCGGCGGCACTGGCACTGGTGATGACCGCGTCGGCGCCGGACTGCTTGAGCAGCGGCGCGTTCTCCTCCTCCCGCACGGCGGCCACGATCTTCGCTCCGCGGTTGAGCTGCCGGGCCGTCAGCGCCACCAGGACCGCCGTGTCGTCGCGCTGCGTCGCGATGATGATCTGGCGCGCCTTGTGCACCTCGGCCCGCTTCAGCACCTCGCTGCGCGTGGCGTCCCCGACGATCCCCGCGTAGCCCTCGGCGGCCGCGGCGTCGATCACCTTGGAACTGGGGTCGACCACGACGACCTGCTCCTTCTTCAGGCCCGTCGCACAGACGGTCCGGATCGCCGACCTGCCCTTCGTACCGAATCCGATGACGACGGTGTGATCGCGCAAGGTGGACCTCCAGCGGGTCAGTCGCCACTCCTCCCGGGTGCGTTCGGTGAGGGCTTCGAGGGTGGTGCCGACCAGGATGATCAGGAACAGCACGCGCAGGGGCGTGATGACGAGGATGTTCGTGAGCCGGGCGGTATCGCTGGCAGGGGTGATGTCGCCGTAACCGGTCGTGGAGAGGGTGACGGTCGCGTAGTAGAACGCGTCGAGGAGCGTCATGCCCCCGCCCGCGTTGTCGTTGTAGCCGTCGCGGTCGGCGTAGACGATCAGGGCGGTCGCGACGAGGACCACCAGTGCCATGGAGAGCCGCTTGGCGACCTGGCCGATCGGGTGCTCCACCACTTTCCTCGGGAGTTTCACCCGATGGGTCACCAGATGCTCGTCCGCCTGGCGGGCGATCGCGTCCTGGCCCGGAAGTTTCACGTGAAACACACCCCGATTCCTCCGGACGCCCAGGGCAGGTCGAGCAGTTCCGCCTCCTGCCCCGCACGGGCACCGCCGGGGGGTACGACGGCCAGCGCGTCGGCCGCGGCGATGCCGCGCAGCATGGCCGGTCCGTTGTAGTGCAGCGGCACGGCCTGGTCGCCCCGCAGGACGACGGGGACGAGCCGGGTGTCGTACGGGTGCCCGTGCACGGCGTCCCTCAGCGGCAGCGTGTACGGCTCCGGGGCCGGGCGGGCCGCGAGGGTCCGCAGCAACGGCTCGGCGAGCGTCAGCAGTCCGGAGACGGCGGCGAGCGGGTTGCCCGGCAGGCCCACGAGGTGCTGGGTCTCCGTGATGCGGGCCAGCAGCATGGGGTGGCCGGGGCGCACCTTGACGCCGTCCACGAGGAGTTCGGCACCGATACGGCGCAGCGTGGGGTGGACGTGGTCGACGGGGCCCGCGGCGGTGCCGCCTGTGGTGACGACGACATCGGCGTCGGACGTGGTGATCGCCTGGTGCAGGGCGTCGGCGTCGTCGTGGACGCGTCGTACGGCGGTGACCTCGGCGCCGAGCGCCCGCAGCCAGGGCGGCAGCATCGGGCCGAGCGCGTCCCTGATCAGACCGTCGTGCGGCCGTCCCTCGGTGAGCAACTCGTCGCCGAGGACCAGGACTTCGGCACGAGGGCGGGGGACGGCGGTGACGACGTCGTATCCGGCGGCGGCCGCGAGCCCCAGTACGGCCGGGGTGACGAGGGTGCCCACGGGGAGCAACTGGTCGCCGTTGCGGCACTCCTGGCCGCGCGGGCGGATGTCCTGGCCGGGGACGACGTCCCTGGTCGCGTACAGGCGGCCCTTGTCGTCGGTGCGGCCGTGCTCGCTGCGCAGAACGGCGGTGGTGTCCGGGGGGACGCGGGCGCCGGTGGCGATCCGGACGGCCTCGCCGTCGGTCAGGGGCTCGGCGGCGGCGTGCCCGGCCAGGACGCCGTCGTCCCGTACGTCCCAGGGGGCGGGCCCGGCGACCGCCCAGCCGTCCATCGCGGAGGTGTCGAAGGAGGGGAGGTCGGTGAGGGCGTCGAGGGGCGCGGCCAGGGTGAGGCCGAGGGCGGCTTCGAGAGGCACGGAGACCGGTCGGCGGCGCGCGGCCCGGGCGGTGTTCCGGGCGGCGCGCTCGGCGGTGGCCCGGGCCTCCGGCCAGGGGGTGGCGTGGTGACGGGTGTCCGGCCGGGGAGAGGTGTCCGGCTGGTCGGAGGCGCGGGGGCTGTGCGTCTCACCTCGATCGGCGGGGCCGGGCAGGTCGTTGCTGTTCCTCACGAGAGCGAGCACCTCCTCGACGTCGAGGTCCTCGGCGTCCTCACCGGCGCGTGTGCCGTGCGGGGTCATCCGGCGTCCGGGCGGGTGTCGGGCGTCGCGTCGGGGGCGACGTCGGGCTGGGGCTCGGCGCCGGAGGTCTGGGTCGTTTCGGTACTTTCTTCCGCCCAGCGGGCGGCGAGGGCCGCGGCCTTCCGGGCGGCCTCGGCGACCGCCTCGGGGCCGCCGCCTGCCTGTGCGGCCGCGTAGCCGACGAGGAAGGTGGTCAGTGGCGCCGCGGGCCTGTCCACCCCGTGGGCGGCGTCGCGAGCGAGGTCGAGCAGGCCGCGGATGTCGACCTCGAGGTCGATGCCCAGTTCGTCCTTGACGGTGGAAATCCATTCATCCAACACGTGCCCATGCTCCCTGATACGTGCCCTGGCGGTGGCGATGTCGTCCCAGGTGTCGCAGTCGAAGGACGCGACGGGGTCGGAGATACGGGTGAGGTTCAGCTCGGCGATCAGCCGCCGCAGCGGGAGACCGGCGAGACCGTCGTGCCGGTCGGTGAGGAGCGCGAGCCCCTCGCGCAGCCGAGACGCGTCGTACGCGGCCACGAGGGGCTGGTCACGTCCCTCGGGATCGGTCAGCAGCACGCCGTCGGCGGCGCTCGCCCGGAGCGTGCTCAGCAGCCGGTCGACCGTGCGTGCCTCCAGGAACGGCAGATCGGCGGAGAGCACCACGACGTGCTCCGCCGTGGTGTGCCGGAGCCCGGCGTCGAGCGCGGCGAGCGGTCCGCCGCCGGGCGGGTCCTCATGGGCCCAGGTCACGGGCCGGGCAGTCGGCCGGGGCGCGGCGACGACGACGGTGCCGCGGGCTCCCGCGCACGCGGCGAGCACGCGGTCGAGCAGGGCCCGGCCGCCCACGCGCACACCGGGTTTGTCCGCGCCTCCGAGGCGCCGGGCGGCACCGCCGGCGAGCACGACGGCGTCGTACGCGGCGGGGGCCGGCCCGCGCGCGGGGCCGGTGCCGGCGCCGGATTCACCGGGGGGCTGATAGGCGGTCATCCCCCGAGTATGCGTGCCTCCGCGATCACAAGGAACGCGGGGGAACCGACACCCTCACGGGCACCAGCTCACGGGCCGAACAGGAATCACAGCGTCCGTCCTGCCGGGGCCGGACGGAATCACAGCGTCCGTAGCAGCACCGCCGGCTGTTCCACGCAGTCCGCCACGTAGCGCAGGAAGCCGCCCGCCGTGCCGCCGTCGCACACCCGGTGGTCGAAGGTGAGCGAGAGCTGGACGACCTGCCGCACCGCCAGCTCGCCCCCGTGCACCCACGGCTTGGGGACGATGCGGCCTACGCCGAGCATGGCCGCCTCGGGGTGGTTGATGATCGGTGTGGAGCCGTCGACGCCGAAGACGCCGTAGTTGTTCAGCGTGAAGGTCCCGCCGGTGAGTTCCGCGGGCGTCAGCGTCCCGGTCCGGCCCGCCTCGGTCAGCCGGGCGAACTCCGCGGTCAGCGACTCGGCGTCGCGCGCGTGCGCGTCCCGGACGACCGGGACGACCAGTCCCCGGTCGGTCTGCGCGGCGAAGCCCAGGTGCACGTGGTCGAACCGGACGACCTCCCTGGCCTCCGCGTCCACGGTGGAGTTGAGCTCGGGGAAGCGGGCGAGGGCCGCCGTGCAGATCCGGGCCAGCAGCGCCAGGAGGGAGATCTTCGGGCCGCCGGCCGCGTTCATGGCCGTGCGCGCCCGCATGAGCTCCGTGGCGTCGGCGTCCACCCAGCAGGTCGCGTCCGGGATCTCGCGGCGGCTGCGCGCCAGCTTGTCGGCGACCGCGCCCCGGATGCCCTTGAGCGGGGTGCGGATCTCGCCACGGGCCGCTGTCGCGGTGGGCTGCGCCGCGGCGGCCGTCCCCGCCGCCTGCGGCTCGGGGGTGTGCGGCTCGGCCGTCGGCGCCACCGCACCCGACTGGGCAGCGGCACGCAGCGCGTACTCCACGTCCGCCCGCAGGATCAGCCCGTCGGGGCCGGACCCGGTCAGCTCCCGCAGGTCGAGGCCGTTCTGCCGGGCCAGCCTGCGCACCAGGGGCGAGATCACGGGAACGGGGCCGTCCTCGGTCTCGGGGGCACCCGCCTGCCCGTTCACCGCCGCCGGGACGGTGCTCTGTCCGGTCACCGCCCGAGAACCTGCCGCGGGCGCGCCGGACACCGGCCTGTCCTGCCGCACCCTGCGTCGCCGCGCGGGCGCCTCGGACGTGCCGTAGCCGACCAGGACGTTCCCGGAATTCTCGGCTCCGGCGGCGTCCCCGGTACCGGACTGAGGCCGCTCCCCCACCGCGACCGTGATCAGCGGCGCCCCGACGGGCAGTTCCGTGCCCTCCTCGCCGAAGCGGGCCGTGACCACACCGCCGTAGGGGCAGGGCACCTCCACCATCGCCTTGGCCGTCTCGACCTCGACGACCGGCTGGTCGATCTCGACGAGGTCTCCGACCTCGACGAGCCACCGCACGATTTCCGCCTCGGTGAGCCCTTCGCCGAGGTCGGGCAGCTTGAACTCCAGGCTGTGCATACCAGAAGCGTGTGCCATCAGCTCTCGGCCTCCCACTGCAGACGCCCCACGGCGTCAAGGATCCGGTCCACACCGGGCAGGTGGTGGCGCTCCAGCATCGGCGGCGGATACGGGACGTCGAACCCGGCCACGCGCAGCACCGGCGCCTCCAGGTGGTGGAAACAGCGCTCCGTGACCCGGGCCGCGATCTCCCCGCCCGGGCCGCCGAAGGAGCCCGACTCGTGGACGACGAGCGCGCGTCCCGTCCGCCGCACCGCGGCGCACACCGTCTCGTCGTCGAACGGCACCAGGGAGCGCAGGTCGACGACTTCCAGGTCCCAGCCCTCGGCCCGGGCCGCCTCGGCCGCCTCCATGCAGACGGGTACGGACGGCCCGTACGTGATGAGCGTGGCGCTCCGGCCCGGGCGCCGCACCACCGCGCGGCCTATGGGTGCAACCGGCGCCGGCTCCTCGGGGTTCCAGGAGTCCTTCGACCAGTACAGCCGCTTCGGCTCCAGGAAGACGACCGGGTCGTCGGAGGCGATCGCGGCGCGCAGCAGGCCGTAGGCGTCGGCGACGGTGGCCGGCGTGACGACATGGAGCCCCGGAGTCGCCATGTAGTACGCCTCGGAGGAGTCGCTGTGGTGCTCGACACCGCCGATGCCGCCGCCGTAGGGGACGCGGATGGTGATCGGGAGCGGCATCGTGCCGCGGGTGCGGTTGCGCATGCGGGACACGTGCGAGACGAGCTGTTCGAACGCCGGGTAGGCGAACGCGTCGAACTGCATCTCCACGACCGGGCGCAGGCCGTACATGGCCATGCCCACCGCCGTGCCCAGGATCCCCGCCTCCGCGAGCGGGGTGTCCGTGCAGCGGTCCTCGCCGAACTCCTTGGCGAGTCCGTCGGTGACGCGGAAGACGCCGCCGAGGGTGCCGACGTCCTCGCCCATGACGTGCACGGCGGGGTCGGCGGCCATGGCGTCGCGCAGCGCGCGCGTGAGGGCCTGTGCCATGGTGGCCGGCTTGACGGCGACGGTGGTCATCGGTGCGTGCCCCCCTCCGGCTCGGCCTCGGCCTCCAACTCAGCCCGCAACTGGTCCTGTTGCTCGCGCAGTTGCGCGGTGGGCTCGGCGTAGACGTGGGCGAACAGGTCCATGGGGTCGAGTGCCGGGTCCTGGTTCATGTGCGCGCGCAGGTCGGCGGCCATCGCCTCGGCGGCGTCCCGCGCGGCCTGCTTTCCGGCCTCGTCGAGCAGGCCGCGCGCGGTCAGCTCCCGCTCCAGCAGCTGGATCGGGTCGTGCTCGCGCCAGGTCTCGACCTCGGCGTCGCCGCGGTAGCGGGTCGCGTCGTCGGCGTTCGTGTGGGCGTCGACGCGGTACGTGATCGCCTCGACCAGGGTGGGCCCGCCGCCCGCGCGCGCGTGCCGTACGGCGTCGCTCAGCACCTCGTGCACTGCGGCGGCGTCGTTGCCGTCGACCAGGCGGCCGGGCATGCCGTAGCCGACGGCCTTGTGGGCCAGCGACGGGGCCGCGGTCTGCTTGGCGAGCGGGACGGAGATCGCGAAGCCGTTGTTCTGCACGAGGAAGACCACCGGGGCCTGCCAGACGGCGGCGAAGTTCAGCGCCTCGTGGAAGTCGCCCTCGCTGGTGCCGCCGTCACCGACCATGGCCAGCGCGACCACGTCGTCGCCCTTGAGCCGGGCGGCGTGGGCGAGGCCCACGGCGTGCGGCAGCTGGGTGGCGAGCGGGGTGCACAGGGGGGCGACCCGGTGTTCGTAGGGGTCGTAGCCGGTGTGCCAGTCGCCGCGCAGCAGCGTGAGCGCCTCGACGGGGTCCACGCCGCGGGCCACGACGGCGAGCGTGTCGCGGTAGCTGGGGAAGAGCCAGTCCTGCTCCTTCAGCACGAGCGCGGCGGCGATCTCGCAGGCCTCCTGGCCGGTGGTGGAGGGGTAGACGGCGAGGCGGCCCTGCTTGGTGAGCGCGGTGGCCTGCGCGTTGTAGCGGCGGCCGCGGACCAGCTGGGCGTACAGCGTCCGCAGCAGCTCGGGGTCGGCCTTCGCGGCCGCCTCGGTGCCGAGGACGCGGTACGGCTCAGCGTCGGGCAGCAGCGGCGCGGGGTCCGTGCGGGGCTGCCAGGCGGGCGGCGGGGTCGGCCGGTACGCGCCCCGCTGCTCCATGACCGTCATGACGGCACCTCCTCGTGGGAGCGGCTTCGTGCAGGCGCGTCGGCTGTGACGCGCCTCACCTACCGATTGTTCGGTCGTCGGCACAATTTGGCTACGGGTGGCCTCAGGCTGTGGACAAACGGTTCTCCACAACCTGAGATGGACGCAGTACGTCCATGGTGGGGAGGTCGGCGCAGGTGGCATCTGAACAAATGGCCGAAAGCCAGGAGGACAGCGGCCCGCTGCCCCCGCCGCGTCCGCTGGACGCCATCGACCAGGACATCCTGCGCATGCTCCAGGCGGACGGCCGCGCCTCGATACGGTCGGTCGCCGAGCGGGTCCACGTCTCGCGCGCCAACGCCTACGCCCGCATCAACCGGCTCGTCGAGGACGGTGTCATCCGCGGCTTCGGCGCCCGCGTCAACCACGAACGGGCGGGCCAGGGGACGTCCGCCTACATCACCCTGAAGATCGTGCAGAACTCCTGGCGCACGGTGCGCGAGGAGCTCAGACAGCTGCCCGGTGCCTCGCACATCGCCCTGGTGGGCGGGGATTTCGACGTGCTGCTGCTGGTGCACGTGTCCGACAACCGGGCGCTGCGCGAGCTGGTGCTGACCCGGCTCCAGGCGATCCCGCAGGTGCTCAGCACGCGCACCCTGCTGGTGTTCGAGGAAGAGGACCTGGAGCCGCAGGGCTGAGGCACGCAGGAGCGCGTCACCCGGCTTTGCGCAGACCCCCGAACGCCAGCTGCACCACCGCGTCGGCCACCTCGCGCTCGCTCATGCCCCGCCCGTCCGGCCGGTACCACTCGACGATCGAGTTGATCATGCCGAAGACCAGCCGGGTCACCAGCCGCACCTCTACGTCGCCGCGCACGTCCCCGTCCGCGGCAGCGGCCTTGAGCAGGTCGGCCACCCGGTGGTCGAAGTCGCGGCGGCGCTCCAGGGCCCACCGCTCGGTGTCCGTGTTGCCGCGCACGCGCAGCAGGAGGGTCACGTAGGGCAGTTCGGCTATGAGCACCTCGACCATGCGCCGGACGACGTACTCCAGTCGCTCGGCGGCGGGCCCCACGCGCGCGTGCTCCTCGTCGAGGATCCCGAAGAGGCCGTCCAGCGCCCGGCTCACGGCACGGCGCAGCAGCTCCTCCTTACCGGCGACGTGGTGGTAGATCGACGACTTGGAGATGCCGGCCGCCTTGGAGAGGTGCTCCATGGAGGTGCCGTCGTAGCCGCGCTCGTTGAACACCCGGACGGCGACGGACAGCAGGGTGTCCGGGGTGTAGGTATCGCGCTTGGCGGTGGTCATGAGGCGTTGCCCTCCCGCTTGTCGGAGGCGTGGGCGTGGCGGTACAGCGCGAGGGACGGCGCGTAGCGCCCCGAGGGGTCGCGCAGGTGCAGGTCGTCCAGGAGCGCGTAGGCCCAGCAGCGGCCGAGCCGGCGGCTCCACTCGAAGGGACCCAGGGGGTAGTTGACCCCGAGGCGCATCGCGGTGTCGATGTCCTCCTCGGTGGCCACGCCCTTGGCGACCGCGTCGTGCGCCAGGTCGATGATCCGCGCGACCGTACGGGCGACGATCATGCCGGGTACGTCCCCGATGACGCTGACCTGCTTGCCGAGCGCCTGGAAGAGGCCGGTGGCCTCGGCGAGGGTCTGCGGGGAGGTGTCCTGGGAGGCGGACAGGGCGATCCGGGTGGCCCTGCGGTAGTCCAGGGCGAGGTCGAAGTAGACGACGTCCCGGAACTCCACGGAGGTCTGCCCGTCGGCGAGGACGAGCTGGCCGCCGCTCGGCAGCACCAGGCGGGTGCCGTTGTCGTCGTCCTCGTCGCGGACCCGGATGCCCGCCTCGCGGATCAGCGCGAGCAGGTCGGCGGCCGGGCCCAGGTCGCCCTCGGCGACGACGTACGCGGGCGGCTGCCGCTGCTCGGCGGTGTCCGGCTCGGGGCGCTCGGCGCCGTCCCGGTGGTCGTACCAGCCCTGGCCCGACTTGCGGCCCAGCCGGCCGGACTCGACCAGGCGGCGCTGGGCGAGGGACGGCGTGAAGCGCACGTCCTGGAAGAAGGACTGCCAGACCGACCGCGTGACGGATTCGTTGACGTCCTGGCCGATCAGGTCGGTCAGCTCGAACGCGCCCATCCTGAAGCCGCCCGACTCGCGCAGCACGGCGTCGATGGTGGCCGGGTCGGCGCCCTGCGCCTCGTGGACCGCGAAGGCCTCGGCGTAGAAGGGCCGGGCGATGCGGTTGACGATGAAGCCGGGGGTGTCCGCGCAGGCGACCGGCGTCTTGCCCCAGGCGCGGGCGGTCTCGTACGCGCGCGTGGCGTACGTGACGTCGGTGGCGAACCCGGAGACGACTTCGACCAGCGGGAGCAGCGGCGCGGGGTTGAAGAAGTGCAGACCGACGAAGCGGCCGGGGGTGCGCAGAGCGCCGCCGATGGCGGTGACGGACAAGGACGAGGTGTTGGTGGCGAGCAGGCAGTCGTCGTCGACGACGCCCTCCAGCTCGCGGAACAGGTCCTGTTTGACGTCCAGCCGCTCCAGCACCGCCTCGACGACCAGGGCGCAGTCCGCCAGCTCGGAGAGCGACTCGGCGGGCAGCAGCCGGGCCCGGGCGGCGTCCCGGTCGGCGCCGGTGAGCCGGTCCTTCTCGACGAGCCGGTCGAGGCGGGCCCCGATCGCGTCGGCGGCCTCCCGCGCCCGTCCCGGGAGGGCGTCGTACAGCCGTACGGGATGGCCCGCGACCAGCGCGACCTGGGCGATTCCCTGGCCCATGGTGCCGGTGCCGACGACGGCCACGGGGCTGCTGAGGTCGAGTGCTGTCATGTGCGCGATCCTCCCGCACGGGGTTTTCCACAGATGCGGCGGACCCCCTTGAACCGACCGATCGTTCGGTTACTCTAGCTCTGTCCGTCCGTTCCTGCCCAGGTTTCTGCCCAGGTCATGAACTCGACGAAGAGTTCTTGAGACGAGGAGTTGGTCACCCATGACCGCCGCACTCTCGGCGCACGAGCTGATCGCCCGGCACCGGTCCACCCTCGACCAGGCGCTGGAAGCGATCCGCACGCGCGCGTACTGGTCCCCGCACCCCGAGCACCCCAAGGCCTACGGGGAGAACGGCAGCCTGGACGCGGCCGCGGGCAAGGCCGCCTTCGACGCCCTGCTCGGCACCCGCCTCGACCTCGGCCAGCCGGGCACGGACGACTGGGTGGGCGGCGAGACCTCCCCGTACGGCATCGACCTGGGCGTGACGTACCCGCACGCGGACCTCGACGTGCTGCTGCCCGCCATGAAGGCCGGGCAGCGGGACTGGCGGGACGCGGGCGCGGAGCAGCGCGCGGTGGTCTGCCTGGAGATCCTCAAGCGCATCAGCGACCGGACGCACGAGTTCGCACACGCGGTCATGCACACCTCCGGCCAGGCGTTCATGATGGCGTTCCAGGCGGGCGGGCCGCACGCGCAGGACCGCGGCCTGGAGGCGGTGGCGTACGCGTACGTGGAGCAGGTGCGCACGCCCGACACGGCGGAGTGGACCAAGCCCCAGGGCAAGCGCGACCCGCTGGCCATGACCAAGCAGTTCACGCCCGTCCCGCGCGGCATCGGCCTGGTCATCGGCTGCAACACCTTCCCGACGTGGAACGGCTACCCGGGCCTGTTCGCCTCCCTCGCCACCGGCAACGCGGTCCTGGTCAAGCCCCACCCGCGCGCGGTGCTGCCCCTCGCGCTCACCGTGCAGGTCGCCCGCGAGGTGCTCGCGGAGACCGGCTTCGACCCGAACCTGGTGGCGCTCGCCGCGGAGCGCCCCGGCGAGGGCATCGCGAAGACCCTGGCGACGCGTCCCGAGATCCGGATCATCGACTACACGGGCTCGACCGCGTTCGGCGACTGGCTGGAGGCCAACGCCCGCCAGGCGCAGGTCTACACGGAGAAGGCCGGCGTCAACACGGTGGTCGTCCACTCCACGTCCGACTACAAGGGCATGCTCTCCAACCTCGCGTTCTCGCTGTCCCTGTACAGCGGCCAGATGTGCACGACCCCGCAGAACCTGCTGGTCCCGCGCGAGGGCATCACCACGGACCAGGGCCCCAAGTCGTACGACGAGGTGGTCGCCGACCTCGCCAAGGCGGTCGACGGGCTGCTGGGCGACGACGCCCGGGCGAACGCGCTGCTGGGCGCGATCGTCAACCCGGACGTGAAGGCCCGGCTGGAGTCGGCGGCGGGGCTGGGCGAAGTCGCCCTGGCCTCCCGGGAGATCACCAACCCGGACTTCCCCGGTGCGGTCGTCCGTACGCCGGTGATCGTGAAGCTGGACGGGGCCAAGCCGGACGCGGAGGCCGCGTACATGAGCGAGTGCTTCGGGCCGGTCTCCTTCGCCGTGGCGGTCGACTCGGCGGCGGACGCGGCGGAGTTGCTGCGGCGCACCGTCCGGGAGAAGGGCGCGATGACCGTCGGGGCGTACACGACCGACCCGGAGGTCGAGCAGGCCGTGCGGGAGGTGTGCCTGGAGGAGGCGGCGCAGTTGTCACTGAATCTCACGGGCGGGGTGTATGTGAACCAGACGGCCGCGTTCTCCGACTTCCATGGGTCGGGCGGCAATCCGGCGGCGAGTGCGGCGCTGTGTGACGGGGCGTTCGTCGCCAACCGGTTCAGGGTTGTGGAGGTGCGGCGGGAGGCCTGACGCCTCGGTGGGCCGCCTGGTAAACGCTCCCCGATAGCCAGCTTCACCCGTTGGGAGTACGGGGCAACTGGTGCAGAACTAGGGCCTGTCGTTTGGATCACGTCGCAGACGCGGGGGCTGAGTGGCACTGTCACTTC
>NZ_WWIQ01000022.1:419252-492110 GCF_009862985.1 Streptomyces sp. SID5464
CACTGTCACTTCCCTGCGAACTGATCCAAATGACAGGCCCTAGGTGAAAGGAGAAATGCGTTGTTCACATTCCAGCCACGCCGCAGCTCCAGTGGTACAGGGCCATCGCCACGCTCGTCGCCAGGTTGTAGCTGCTGACCTGGGGGCGCATCGGCAGGGACAGCAACTGGTCCGCACGCGTGCGTAGTTCCGGTGACAGGCCCGTGCGTTCCGATCCGAAGGCGAGGACGGCGTCGTCCGGGAGCTTCGTGGCCCGGATGTCGTCGCCCTCCGGGTCCAGCGCGAACAGCGGGCCGGGCGGCAGGTCGGACACCTCCAGCCGTTCCACCGCCGTCGCGAAGTGCAGCCCGGCCCCGCCGCGTACGACGGTGGGGTGCCAGGGGTCGACCGTCCCCGTCGTCACCACGCCCGTCGCCCCGAGGCCGGCGGCCAGGCGGATCACCGCCCCCGCGTTGCCCAGGTTGCGCGGGTTGTCGAGGACCACGACGGGGGCCGTGCGAGGGGTGTGCGCCAGCTTCTCCAGGTTGGACGCGCGGGAGGGCCGTACGGCCAGGGCGGCCACGGCGGTGGGGTGCGGGCGCGGGACGAACGACGCGTACGTCTCGTGCGGCACCTCCGTCAGCAGCCCGGCCAGCGCGTCCTGTACGTCGGGAGCCAACTCGTCGGCGAGGGCGAGCGTGGCCGCCCGGTCGGCGGCGACCGCGACCGGCACCTCGGCGCCGAAGCGCACGGCGTGCTTCAGGGCGTGGAAGCCGTCGAGCAGGACGCTGCTGCCGGCGAGCCGGCGCCAGACGGTGACGGGGTCGGTCATGTCCCGAAGCCTACGTGCGTGGCCTCGGGGCGTTCGTGGGCGTGCTGGTCGGGGGACTGCGCGGGCCCGCCGCGCCGCAGCAGCCGGTCACGCGCGCGGGCCGCCCCGCCGCCCAGGCGGCGCAGGAAGGTCGTCGGCAGGAACACCGCGTCCGCCGCGATCATCGCCAGCGAGAAGAACGGCAGTCCGAGCACGACGGCGATCACGGCGTGCTCGGTGATCATGACCGCGAGCAGGACGTTCTTCACCCGCCGGTTGAACAGCGTGAACGGGAAGGCGACCTGCACGAGGACCGTCCCGTAGGTCACCAGCATCACCATCGTGCCGCTGGCGGTCAGCAGGTCGGCGAGCCCGGGCCAGGGCGAGAAGTACTCCAGGTGGAGCGGGTAGTAGACGGCGGTGCCGTCCTGCCAGCGGGAGCCCTGGATCTTGTACCAGCCGGCAGTCGCGTAGATCAGGCACGCCTCGGCCATGATCACGAGCAGGGCGCCGTTGTGCACGATGTTGGCGACGACGTCGAGCATGATCCGCGGCTCACCGGGCTTCGCGCGGCGCCCCGTCAGCCACCACAGGGCCTGCGCCACCCACACGGTCCACAGCAGCGCCGGTATCAGCCGGTCGCCCTCCATCCGGCCGGCCAGGGTCACCCCGACCAGCACGAACCCGAGCACACCCCACAGGGCCGGGCCGGTCCGGTCCCTGACCCGCTCACCCCGCGCGTGTGCCGCCCGGGCGCGCGCGGCCCGCCGGGCGTCCAGCGACCACACCTGGGCGCAGCGCGTGAACACCAGGTAGATCGACATCAGGTGCAGCACGTTGTCGCCACCGTCGCCCATGAAGACGCTGCGGTTCTGGAGCGACAGCACGCCGACCATGAACAGCACCGACAGGGTGCGGGTGCGCCAGCCCAGCATCAGCAGGGCACTGGCGAGGATCGCGAGCAGGTAGACGCTCTCGAACCAGATCCCGCCGTCCGACCACATGAGAGCGGTGAACGCCTTGTTGGTCCCGATCAACTGCTCGGCGAGACCCCAGCTCCAGGGCCCGTCGGGGCCGTAGAGCTCGTGGCGGTGGGGGAACTCGCGCAGCAGGAACAGCAGCCAGGTCGCACTGAAGCCGATGCGGATCACGGCGGTCTGATAGGGGCCGAGGGCGGCCTCGGTGACCCGGGCGACACCGCGCGAGAAGGCCAGGGAAAAGCGGTTCACCGCACGCCACCCCCGGCCTCGTCCTGCGGCACCGGCCACCACGGCAGCTCGCGGTAGACCGGCGTCGTGGAGACCTTCTCCCGGCTCCACCGCGGCGGGGGCACGTTGCTGGTGCGGGAGCGGACCTGGACCCGCTCGATGACACCGGCACCCCCGGTGGTGGCCCGCACGGCGTCGTCGCGGTCGAGGCGCAGCACCACGATCCGGCGCAGGTACGACTCGGAGAGCGAGCCGCGCAGGCCCACCGGGCGGTCCTCGCTGTCGTGGGTCGCAAGGAAGAAGTCCCAGGCGCGGCGCAGCTCGTTCTGCTGGGTGTGGCTGGGCAGCAGGTTGCCGTCGATGGCCCGGCCGTCCTCGGCGGACAGGTCGTACCAGCCGGTGGTCAGCGTCCCGCCTTCCCCGTCCCGGACCTCGGCGCGGACCTGGATGGAGATGTTCTGCTGGAGCGGGTTCGGCGCGAAGAGCTTCCAGTTCTGCTCGAACTCGGGATAGATCCAGTCGTCCACGGCCGTGCCGTGCTCCCTGGTGACGGTGTTCGGCGGCGCGACGTGCAGGAACGTCATCCCGAGGTGCACACACACCCCGACCGCCACGACCGCGAGCGCCAGCGCGACACCTATCTGGTAGCGCAGGGAGAGCGCGGCTATACCGGTGCGGGGTCCGGCGAACGGGTCCGGCTCGGCGGGCGGGTCCGGCTCGGCAGGCGGGTGGGGCTCGGCAGGACCGACCGCCGGGACAGACCCGCCCGACTCGGCCGGCACACCCGGCGCGGCCGGCCCGTCCAGCCCGTGCCGGGCGTTCGAGCCTCCGTCGTACGCGTCCATTCAGCCCCGTTCCACGATCCCGGTCCGTCGTTCCGTCCGCCCGGTCGCGAGGGCGTCGCACCGCCCGCGCACCGCTGCGCGACGTCGGCACGGGCACGGTACTCAGGCCGCCCACCCGGGCACAGCCTCTTCGTCCGGTTCCGGCCGTGGCCGTCACCACACCACGGAAGCCGCCCCTCGGCGGACCGGATGCCGACCGGATGCCGACGGGAAGCCGACCGTACGGCGCTCGCGGCGGCCGGGGAGCAGTGATCCCCCCGGTCCACAGGGGACCCCCGCAGGTTATCCACAGGGCGCCCGGGCAGCTCGTCCGCAGGAGTGACACCCTACGGCGTCCGCCCGTACGCCCATTCCCTTCTTCTAGAACGTGTTCTATCTTGCGCCCGTCAGCTCAACGGGACCGGCCGGAAGGACAGGCACCGTGGACTTCAGCTTCACCGAGGAGCAGCAGGCGGCGGCCGAGGCGGCGAAGGGCGTGTTCACCGCGGTCGCGCCGGACGCCGTGCCCAGCCCGGCCCTGACTGCGGGCGCGGTCGCCGACACCTTCGACCGCGCCCTGTGGGCCAAGCTCGCCGACGCCGACCTGCTGAGCCTGCTGCTGGACGCGCACTACGGCGGGGCAGGCCTGGACGCGATCGCGCTGTGCCTGGTGCTGCGGGAGTCGGGGCGGGTGCTGGCCAGGGTGCCGCTGCTGGAGAACAGCGCGGCAGCCGCCGTCGTCCAGGCCTACGGCAGCGAGGAGGCGAAGGCCACCCTGGCGGCCCGGGCGGGCCGGGGCGAGCTCGTGCTGACCGTCGCCGCACACGGCCGCACCGGCCACGACCCGGCCGAGCTCGCCGTCACCGCACGGCGGGACGGCGAGGCGTGGGTGCTGGACGGAGTGCAGACGGCGGTGCCGTGGGCGTACGACGCGGACGTCACGGTCGTCCCCGCGCACACGGAGACGGGCCGGACCGTGCTGGCGTTGGTGCCGCGTGGCCACGAGGGGGCCGTCCTCACCGAGCAGTTCTCCACGAGCGGTGAGCGGCTCGGCGAGCTGCGGCTGGAGTCGGCGCGGCTGACCGCCCGGGACGTGATCGACGCCGACGGGGCGTGGGAGTGGCTGCGGGACCTGCTGGCCACCGGGACGTGTGCGCTGGCGCTCGGGCTCGGGGAGCGCGTGCTGCGGATGACCGGCGCGTACACGAGCGAGCGGGAGCAGTTCGGCTTCCCGATCGCGACCTTCCAGGCCGTCGCCGTGCAGGCCGCCGACCGCTACATCGACCTGCGCGCGATGGAGGCCACGCTGTGGCAGGCCGCGTGGCGGATCGCCTCGGGGGCCCCGGGCGCGCTGCCCGCCACCGGTGACGTCGCCGTCGCCAAGATCTGGGCGGCGGAGGGCGTACGCCGGGTCGTGCAGACCGCGCAGCACCTGCACGGCGGGTTCGGCGCCGACGTCGACTACCCCCTGCACCGGTACCACGCCTGGGCCAAGCACCTGGAGCTGTCACTCGGCCCGGCGGCGGCGCACGAGGAGACCTTGGGCGACCTGCTGGCGGCCCATCCCCTGGCCTGAACCCACCGGCGGCTGCGGCGGAGGGCGCTACAGCCGCTACAGGACGAACCCGGGCTGCCCGTCGTCCGTCACGACGGGACGGCCCGCCGCCTCCCACACCTGCATGCCGCCGTCGACGTTCACGGCGTCGATGCCCTGCTGGGCCAGGTACATGGTGACCTGGGCGGAACGCCCGCCGGACCGGCAGATCACATGGATCCGGCCGTCCTGCGGGGCGGCCTCGGTCAGCTCGCCGTACCGGGCGACGAAGTCGCTGATGGGGATGTGCAGCGCCCCTTCGGCATGACCGGCCTTCCACTCGTCGTCCTCCCGGACGTCCAGCAGGAAGTCGCCGTCCTTGAGGTCCGCGACCTCGACCGTGGGCACACCAGCTCCGAAACTCATGCGTCCGACGCTACCCGAACCGGCCCGTGCCCCGCCCTGACCCGGACGACAGGCCCTACGGGGTGTCCGCGAGCAGCGCGGCCAGCTCCCGCTCCCGCTCGGTGACCTGGGTGAGCAGCTGCTGCCCGATCTCGTCCAGGAGGCCGTCCGGGTCGTCCGGGGCCAGCTGGAGCATGTGGCCTATGGCGCTCTCCTCCAGCTCCTTGGCGAGCAGGGCGAGCAGCTCCTTGCGCTGGGCGAGCCATTCGAGGCGGGCGTAGAGCTCCTCGGCGCGGCTCGGGCCCCGCTTCAGCTCTGGCCCCTTGGCCCACTCCTCGGCGAGCTCGCGCAGCTCCGCCTCGTCGCCCCGGGCGTAGGCGGCGTTCACCCGGGTGATGAACTCCTCGCGCCGCGCGCGTTCCTGCTCCTCCTGCGCCAGGTCCGGGTGGGCCTTGCGGGCCAGCTCGCGGTAGAGCTTGCGGGCCTCCTCGCTGGGGCGGACCCGCTGCGGTGGCCGGACCGCCTGGTCCGTGAGCATCGCCACGGCCTCCGGGAACAGGCCGCTGTCGTCCATCCAGCCGTGCAGCAGCTCCTCGACGCCGGGGATCGGCGCGAGCCGGGCCCTTGCCTCCTCCGCGCGGCGCCGGTCCTCCGCGTCGCCGCTGCGGGCGGCCCTGGCCTCCAGGATCCGGGCGTCCAGCTCCTCCAGCCGGGCGTACACCGGACCGAGCTTCTGTTCGTGCAGCCGGGAGAAGTTCTCGACCTCGACGCGGAAGGTCTCCACCGCGATCTCGTACTCGATCAGCGCCTGCTCGGCGGCCCGCACGGCCTTCTCCAGCCGCGCCTCGGGCCGCGCCGCCTCGCCTTCGCTCTGCGCCGCACCGTCCTCGGGGCGAACCTCGCCGTCCTCGGCACGCGCCGCGTCACCTTCGGGCGTCACCCGTTCCTCACCGGCGCCGCCACCACCCTGCTCAGCTTCCGGGGTCGTCACCCGACCAGCGTAGGCCACGGCCCGGCCACTCCCGCGCTCCGGACAGCCGCGCGCCCGCAGAGCCCAGGAGTCACACCCCCGTCTCCGCCGCGACCTTCCCCGCCCGCACCGCCGCCACCAGGTCCGCGTGGTCCGCCTCCGTACGGTCCGCATAGGCGACGGCGAACGCGGCCATCGCCTCGTCCAGCTCCTCGCTCTTGCCGCAGTAGCCGGCGATGAGGCGGGGGTCGGCGCTGTGGGCGTGGGCGCGGGCCAGGAGGGCGCCGGTCATCCGGCCGTAGTCGTCTATCTGGTCGGCTGCCAGGGCGGCCGGATCGACGCTGCCCTTGCGGTTGCGGAACTGGCGGACCTGGAAGGGGCGCCCGTCGACCGTCGTCCAGCCCAGCAGGATGTCGCTCACGACCTGCATCCGCTTCTGCCCCAGGACGACCCGCCGGCCCTCGTGGCCGGCCGCCGGCGCGTCGAAACCGGCCGTCACCAGGTGCGGCACGAGCGCCGACGCCCGCGCCTCCTTCACCTGGAGCACCAGCGGCTCGCCCCGGTGGTCCAGGAGCAGCACGACGTAGGACCGGGTGCCGACGCTGCCGGTGCCGACGACGCGGAACGCCACGTCGTGCACCGCGTGCCGGGCGAGGAGCGGCAGCCGGTCCTCCGGCAGCGTGCCGACGTACTCCTCCAGGGACGCCGCAACCGCCGCGGCCTCCTCGTCCGGGACGCGCCGCAGCACCGGCGGGGCGTCGACGAAGCGGCGCCCGCCGTCCTCGGTGGCCTCCGTCGACTTGGCCGCGAAACGGCCGCTGGTGTTGTGGCGGGCCTTCTCGGAGACCCGCTCCAGCGTGCCGAGCAGGTCATGGGCGTCCGTGTGGGAGACGAGCTCCTCGTCCGCGATGGCGTTCCACGCGTCCAGCACCGGGAGCCTCGCCAGCAGCCGCATGGTGCGGCGGTAGGCACCCACCGCGTCACAGGCCGCCTTGCGGCACCTGTCCTCGTCCGCTCCGGCCTCCCGGCCCGCGAGCACCAGGGACGCCGCGAGGCGCTTCACGTCCCACTCCCAGGGGCCGAGCACCGTCTCGTCGAAGTCGTTCAGATCGATGACCAGGCCGCCGCGGGCGTCGCCGTACAGGCCGAAGTTGGCCGCGTGGGCGTCGCCGCAGATCTGGGCCCGGATCCGGGTCATGGGGGTGCGCGCCAGGTCGTGGGCCATGAGGCCCGCGGCGCCGCGCAGGAACGCGAACGGGGTGGCGGCCATGCGGCCGACCCGGATCGGCGTCAGCTCGGGGAGCCGGCCGCGCCCCGACTCCTCGACCGCGCTCACCGCATCGGGCCGGGACTCGTCCGGATCGAGCGTGGCATGCGCGCTGCGCGGGATCCGCTTGCGCAGGGCCTTGCCCTCGTCCTTGGGCGAGCCCTCGACGGGCCACTCGGCGAAACCGCGCACCCGCGGCAGCCGACGGGTCGCCCCGTGCGCCGCCCCGCCCTCGGCCCCAGCACCGTCCCTGGTCACACCGACCGCCTCCCCCGCACGGGCACGAACATCAACTCGTGCCGACCGTACAGCCGACGGCCGGAACGCGTCAGACCCTGTGGACATCTCCACAGCTGTGGACAACCCATGCGGAGCAGAAAGGAACAGGCAAGGACGGACAGCGACACTCACGGGGCCGTCGCACTCGGGCCGGCTCCTACGCCCCCGACGAGACCTGCGCCGCCGGCACGGCCCCCTCCTGCACCTGCACCCGCCCCTGCACGGGCACCTCCACCTGCCCCTGCGCCAGCACCCGCTCGGCCCGCTCCGCGGAGATGTCGAGCCGGGCCAGCACCGCGGGGACGGCGATGCTCGGCAGGAAGTGTTCGAACATCACGATGATGCGGCGCTCCAGGTCCTGCCGCTGGCAGCGCAACTGGGACAGCAGCTGCACCCCCGAGAAGCTGCCGACCAGCAGCTCCGCCGTCTCGGCCACGTCGACATGCGGCAGCAGTTCGCCCTGCGCCTTCGCCTCGGCCAGCATCTGCACGTTCTGGTCGATCCACATCCGGAAGGCCGGAGTGCGGTCGAGGTCCATGGCCCCCTGGTCGAGGGCGAGCCCCACACTGGCGCGAACCAGCGGTTCGGACCGCAGCCGGCGGGCCAGCACCAGCCCGGAGTCGACGAGTTCCTGGAGCTTGCTGGACTGGGGCGGGAGCGTGATCCCGAGCTGCTCCTCGAACACCCCGACCGCCAGCTCCTCCTTGGAACCGAAGTGGAAGTACAGCGCGCCCTTGGTGACGCCCGCCCGGTCCAGGATCTCCCCGATGGTCGCCGAGGTGTAGCCACGTTCGTCGAAGACGGCCGCGGCCGCTTCGAGGATGGTCCGCCGGGTGCGGATCGCGCGCTCCTGTCGCGCCATCGGGTGCCTCCTGATCTCCGTCGATCGCAGTGAAATCGCTGTGCGGCGGGGGCGCGAGAGCCTGTCCCAGCGGTTTGTCCAACCCTTTGAAAAAAACCGGCTCGTCCGTATCTTAGTCAACGCCGACCTCAGCCAGGCAGCCGATCCTGGGGGTTCTCATGCCGCAGTCAGAACCTTTAAGCGCACCCACGGACGATCAGACCGGACAGGAGGGCCGTCCGGCAAACAGAACCGCTGCGGCCGTCGAGAACGCGCCACAAGCCGCAGCCACCGACTCCGCAGAAACCACCGAAGCCCCCTCGGTCACCTCGGTCACCAAGGAACTCGCCCACCGCACCACGGAAGCAGACGTCTTCCCCGTCCGGTGGCGCCGCATCTCCGAAACCCGCTTCCGCTTCACCGCTCACTGGCCGGCCGACCACGCCTTCTTCGGGCCCGTGGACGACCGCCACCAGGACCCGATGGTCGTGGGCGAAACGTTGCGGCAGGCCTCGATGGTGCTCGCGCACGCCGAGTTCGGCGCCCCCGCGGACACCCACTTCGTCATGTGGGACCTGACGGTCCACACCGACCCGTCCGCGCTCCTGCTGTCGGACGCGGCACAACCGGTCGAGATCGACGTCGTGTGCTCCGAGATACGCCGTCGCGGTCGCGGCCTGCACAGCATGCGGACCACGATGGAGTTCCGCCGCGCGGGACGCTTCGTCGCCCGCGGCACCGGCAGCACCGGCTGCACCTCGCCGCTCGCCTACCGCCGGCTGCGGGCCGCGCAGTTGGCCGAAGTGGGCACCCCGGTTCCGCTGCTGCCCGGCATATCACCGGCGCTGGCCGGCCGCTCCCGCGCCGAGGACGTCGTCCTCGCCCCCGCCGACCGCCCCGGCGTCTGGCGGCTGCGCGTGGACACCGGCCATCCGGTGCTCTTCCCGCGGCCCAACGACCATGTGCCGGGCATGGTCCTGTTCGAGGCGGCCCGCCAGGCAGCGACCGCCGCCTCCGGTCGGCACCCTTTCCTGCCCCGCTCGATGGCCGCGACCTTCTCCCGGTACGCGGAGCTGCACAGCCCGTGCTGGATCGAGACGGAGGTGCTCGACGAGGGGCCGGGAGATCCCGGAGAGACGACCGTACGGGTCTCGGGGCGGCAGGACGGCGAGTCCGTCTTCAGCGCCACGCTGACCTGCCCGCTACCGGCCCGGGTACGGTCCCTGTCGTGACGGTCGACCTTCTGATCACGGGCACCAGCGGCTTCGTCGGCAGCAGGGTCGCCGCCGCCGCAGAACGGCAACCCGGCGTCCGGGTCCGGCACTTGTCACGCCGTACCCCACCGGAGGCCGGCCCCGGCGCGTTCGTCCACGGCGACCTCGGCGACCCGCCCTCCCTGCGCGGCAGCTGCGCGGGCACCGACGTCCTGGTGCACTGCGCCACCCGGATCGGCGGCGACGCCGGGACCGTCGAGGCCATGAACGACCTGGGCACACGAGCCCTGGTCGAGGAGGCCGTGCGCGCCGGGGTGAGCCGGATCGTGTACGTGAGCACGGCCGCCGTCCACGGCCGGGGCCCCTTCCGCGGTGTACGCCCCGGGGAGGTGCCGATCGCGCCCGCGTCGGCCACCAGCCGCACCCGGGCCGCCGCCGAACGGCACGTCCTCGACGCGGGCGGTCTGGTGCTGCGCCCGCACCTCGTGTACGGCGAGGGCGACCGGTGGGCCGTCCCCGGACTGGTGTGGCTGCTGGGCGAGTTGTCGACGACGGCCCTCACCGGCTGTGCGGCGCTCCAGTCGATGATCGACGTCGACAGCCTGGGCCGTGCGGTGGTGGCCGCCGCCCTGTCCCCGGCGCACGACGGCGGTGTGCACCACGTCAACCACCCCGAGCCGGTGAGCGTCCCGGACCTGCTCGGGGCCGTGGGCACGCTGCTGGAGGAGCCCGGCGGCGGCGCGGCGGTGGACGTCGCCACCGCCCTGGACCGGGCCGCCGGGAAGCCGCTGGCCCTCCATCACCTCGGCATGCTCACGGTCGACCACTGGTTCGTGGACGACGCCTTCTGGAAGGACCTCGACTGCTCGCCCGGCGAGGGGTTCGCGGCCGAGTTCAGACGCGCGGCACCCTGGTACCGCTCGTTCCTCCGAGGCCGGAGAGCTTCCTGATCGCCTCCGCCTCCTCCGGACGCGGACCCGGCTGCGAACCGGCACCGCGGCCGTGCAGCAGCACGGGCAACTCCTGGTGCCCCGTGGAGATGATGGACCGCAGCCGCTGCGGGGGCCGGGACGGATCGGCCAGGGCCAGCCGCGGGAACCGGTCGAACAGGGACGTCAGAGCCACCGTCGCCTCGGCCATGGCGAGGGGCCGGCCCAGGCAGTGGTGCACGCCGTGGCCGAAGGACACGTGGTCGCGGCTGGTGGACCGGGTGACGTCGAACCGTTCGGCGTCCGGGCCGTGCCGCTCGGGGTCGCGTCCGGCACCGGCGAACGAGACCACGACCGGGTCGCCCTTCGGGATCGTCAGACCTGGCTCGATCTCGATGTCCTCGACGGCGTAGCGCAGTCCCGACATGGCACCGGGCGCCTCGAAGCGCAGCGACTCCTCGATGGCGTCCTCCCAGGTCACCTGCCCGGTGCGGACGAGTTCGAGCTGGTCGGGGTGGGCGAGCAGGCTGTGCACGGTGTTGTCGATGAGGTTGACGGTCGTCTCGAAGCCCGCGGTGAGCAGCAGGATCAGGTTGTCCATCAACTCCTGTTCGCTGAGGCTGCCTTCGTCGTGCGCGGCCATCAGGGCCGTCGTCAGATCGTCGGCCGGGTGCTCGCGCTTGTACTGGAGGAACGCGGTCAGCGTGCCGTACAGCTCGACCCCGTTGGCCTGGGCGTCCTCCAGGGTGATCGCCGTGTCGAAGAAGCGGTTGATGATGCGGTAGAGGGCGCTCCGCGGGCCGTCTTCCCCCGGCGGCACGCCGAAGAGTTCGCACACCACCTCATGCGGTATCGGCGCCGCGAACCCCGCCCGCAGGTCGACGACTTCGCCCTCCGGGATCCGCTCCAGGTCGTCCAGCGCCCGGTCGACGATCTCCTGGACGCGCGGCAGCAGCGCGTCGACACGGCGCTTGGTGAAGGCGGCGGCCATCGGCCTGCGCAGCCGGCTGTGGTCGGTGCCGTAGGCCGTGACCATGTTGCGCACCGACACCCAGATCGCCAGCGGCCAGGTGCGGGAGATGTCCCCGTTGATCCAGGCCGGCCAGTGCTGGAAGGCGTCCTTGCTCGTCTCGGGGCCGGCCAGGAGCCGTTTGTTCAGCTCCAGGCCGTTGATCCACCACGCCCGTACGCCGCCCGGGAGTTCCACCTCCACGGCCGGTCCCTGGGCCCGGATCCGGGCTATCTCGCCGTAGAGATCCTGGCCGGACGGGTCGATCGCCAGGAAGGGGCAGGCGTGCTGTGCCATGACTCATCGCTCCTCGGTCCAGAGGCTGGGGAACCATCGTGCGATCCAAGTGACGAAAAAACTTGGCATCCGGTTTGTTTTGGCCACCACTTCACCCGCTGTCGGCCATGGGAGGGGCCGACCGGCGCCCGCCGGGACGCCCTGCTACCGCAGCGCGAGTCCCGCCCGGCCCGGCTCCTCCAGCGCCCCGTCCGCCGTGTCCGCCTCCCTGCCGACGTCCGCCTCCCCGTCGGCGTGCGGGTCCGCGTGGTCCGGCCCGGTCCCGGCCGGGTCCAGTGCGCCGGCCAGGTGTGGTGCGGCCACGCACGGCAGGAGCAGGTGCCACAGGTCGGTCAGCGAGGGGCGGGCGAGCCAGCCGGGGTCCTCCCGGGCCAGCACCTCGATGCCGGTCGTGGCGGCGAGGACCACGGCGCTGGAGCGGTGGGGCGGCATCCCGGCGGCGAGTTCGCCCCTGCGCTCCGCCTCGGCCAGCAGCTCGTGCACGCACTCCCGCCACTCCCGGCGCAGGTCACGCACCCGCCCGGCGACCGCCTCGGCGTTGAGCCGCAGCCCCGCGCGCACCACGATGTCGGCGCACAGCAGCCGGGCGACGTGGTGCGTGACGTCCACGAGGCGCTGCAGGGCGCACCCGTCGCCGCCGCGGCCCCGGGCCGCGACCCGGCGCAGCGCACGGGCGGCCGCGCGCTCGACGGCTTCGGCCACGGCGGCCTTGTTCGCGAAGTGGAAGTGCAGCGCGCCCGAGCTGACGCCGGCTCCCGCGCTGATCTCCGCAAGACTGGCCCGGATGTATCCCCGCGCCTCGAACTGCTCGGCCGCCGACCGGATCAGCGCGAGACGGGTCCGGACGGCCCGGTCCTGTTTGGTCACCCCTGGCTCCCGTGGAGGGCTCTGATGGCGACGCAATGAAACCAACTCGCTGGTTTTTGCACAACGCGCTCCCGGGCCGAGGGGGTTCGGTCCGGCCGTCACCGCCTGCCGCCCCCGCCGGGAGCGGGTCGGCCGGGCCCGGCCGACCCGCTCCTACGCCCGCAAGTACGCCAGCACGGCCAGCACCCGGCGATGCGTCTCGTCCGCCGGTGGCAGGTCAAGCTTGGTGAGGATGCCGGAGATGTGCTTGCCCACGGCCGCCTCGGAGACGACCAGTTCGCGCGCGATCGCGCCGTTGGACCTGCCCTCCGCGATCAGCGCCAGCACCTCCCGCTCACGTGGGGTGAGCCGCTCCAGCGGGTCGCGGCGGCGGCGCAGCAACTGCCGTACGACCTCGGGGTCGACGACCGTGCCGCCGTCGGCCACCTCGCCGAGCGCCTCGACGAACTCCTCGACCTGACCGACCCGGTCCTTGAGCAGATAGCCGACGCCCGTGCCGTCACCGGAGTCCAGCAGCTCGGCGGCGTACCGGCGCTGCACGTACTGGCTGAGGACCAGGACGGGCAGCGTGGGCCGCTCCTGGCGCAGCCGTACCGCCGCGTGCAGGCCCTCGTCCTGGAAGCCGGGCGGCATCCGCACGTCCGTCACGACCACGTCGGGCGCGTGCTCCCCGACGGCCGCGATCAGTGCCCCGGCGTCCCCGACGGCCGCGACGACCTCGTGTCCGCAGCGGCCGAGCAGCCCGACGAGCCCGTCCCGCAGCAGCACGCTGTCCTCGGCCAGGACCACCCGCAGCGGTCGCTCAACTCGCAGGGTCACAAGGGATCTCCACACGCAGCAGGGTCGGTCCGCCGGGCGGACTGGACAGGGAGAGTCTGCCATCGAGCACCGACACCCGGTCGGCGAGTCCGGTCAGCCCGCTGCCCTCCCCGGCCCGCGCACCACCGCGCCCGTCGTCGCGGATCGACAGGACCAGCCGGCCGCTGCGGTACCCGCCGCTCACTTCCGCCCGGCTCGCCCCGCTGTGCCTGCCCACGTTGGCGAGCGCCTCGCACACCACGAAGTACGCGGCGGCCTCGACGGCCTGGGAGAACCGCCCGGGCAGCTGCAGATCGACGTCCACGGGCACCGCCGAGCGGTCGGCGGCGTCGGCGACGGCGGCTTCGAGGCCGTAGTCGGCGAGGACCTTGGGGTGGATGCCGTGGATGAGTTCGCGCAGTTCCTCAAGGGCCGTGCCCGCCTGAGCATGGGCCTTGGCGAGCTGCTCGGCCAGCGGACCCGGCGGGGCGTCCAGCCGGGCCAGGCCGAGCGTCATGGTCAGGGCGACGAGCCGCTGCTGCGCCCCGTCGTGCAGATCGCGCTCGATCCGCCGCCGTTCCGCCTCGAACGCGTCCACCAACCGCACCCGGGACCGGGCCAGTTCGACCACCCTTGCCCCTAGGTCGGCCTCGCGCGGCGCGACCAGCAGCCGGGCCAGCCCGGCCCGCGCACCGGCGGCGACGCCCAGCAGGTAGGCGCCCAGACCGAGCAGGACCAGCCCGAGGACGGCACACCCGACGGCAGCGGGCCAGGTGGTGACCAGCCACAGCTTGAGGACCTTCGCCTCGCCCAAGACGGCCATGAGCACGGGAGTCGCCACCACGGAGAGCGGTCCCAGCAGGAAGACGGCGAACGCGAGGGCGTCGACCGGCCACAACAGCCCCGCGAACAGCAGGGCGTGGCCCAGCTCCCGCCAGGTGGCCCGCTCCCGCAACCGGGTCGACAGCCAGGCCCGCAGCCCCGGCTCCCGGGGCGCCTCGTGCGGGTCGGACGCCGGCTCCGCGTCGACCAGCCGCAGCCGGAACCGCTCCACCGCCGCCACCGGAATGCCCGCCAGGGCCGTCCCGAGCAGCAGGGGCAGCCCCACCAGCGCGAGGGCGAGCACCCCGCCGGCCGCCACCGAGACCGCGATCCCCACGAGCACGACGACACCGGTCACCGCGCCGGTGAGCAGGTATGCGGCCGACCGCCACGGCCACGCCGACAGCGGATAACCGGGGCGGGACATGGCCTGCCACACGTTCCGAGGATGCATGGGGATCACCGTAGAAGCGGGCCGGGGCCCCGGCCATGGGCTCGGACGGAGGCCCGGAGGTATGCCTGGCCCTACCCCAGTTCTAGGCCCCGCCGCACTGCGCACACCCGCCCCCGCCCGGTTTGGTGGAAGCGACACCGACACCAGGGGGAACCCATGACACACGACGCCGTCCGGCTGGACTCGGTCACCAGGACGTACGGGCCCGTGACCGCACTCGACGAGGTCTCCCTGGCGTTCCCCGCCGGGACCTTCACCGCCGTCATGGGCCCCTCCGGCTCCGGCAAGTCGACCCTGCTCCAGTGCGCCGCCGGCCTGGACCGGCCGACCTCCGGCTCGGTCAGCCTCGCCGGCACCGAACTGGCCGGGCTGAGCGAGCGCCGGCTGACCCTGCTGCGCCGCGAGCGCGTCGGGTTCGTCTTCCAGGCGTTCAACCTGCTGCCCTCGCTGACCGCCGAGCAGAACGTCGCCCTGCCCCTGCGGCTGGCCGGCCGGCGCGTTGCCAAGGCCCGGGTGCGCCAGGCGCTCCAGCAGGTCGGCCTCGCTGAACGAGCCCGGCACAGACCGTCCCGGCTCTCCGGCGGCCAGCAGCAACGTGTCGCCCTGGCCCGCGCGTTGATCACCCGTCCCGACGTGCTGTTCGCCGACGAACCGACCGGCGCCCTGGACACCGGCACCGGCCGCGAGGTGCTCGGGCTGCTGCGCGGCATGGTCGACCGCGAGGGCCAGACCGTCGTCATGGTCACGCACGACCCGGTGGCCGCCGCGTACGCCGACCGCGTGGTCTTCCTCGTCGACGGGCGTGTCCACGGGGAGTTGACCGGCCCGAGCGCCGACACCGTCGCCGCGCGCATGACCCGCCTGGAGGCCGTGCCGTGCTGAGCGTCGCCCTGCGCACCCTGCGCACCCGCTGGGCCACCTTCACCGGCAGCTTCGTCGCGCTCTCGCTGGGCGTGGCGCTGCTCACCGTGACGGGCCTGGCCCTGGCCTCGTCGGCCACCGCCCCGGAGCGCGCCCCCGAACGCTTCGCGGCAGCGCCCGTCGTGGTCAAGGGACAGGACACCCTGCGCGTACCGACCCCGATCGGCGCCCGCGAGTCCCGGCTCGCGCACCCGCGTCCCGTACCGGCCACGACCGTCGCGCGGTTGCGGAAGCTGGGCCGGGTCGTCGAGGACCGGGCGTTCCCCGTACGAGCGGAGGGCGGCCCCGCCGACCTGGTCGGCCACCCCTGGTCCACCGCCGCGTTCGCCCCCTACGACCTCGCCACCGGCCGGGCACCGCGCGCGGCCGACGAGGCCGTCGTCACCGGCGACCGGGCACACCCGGGTCAACGCCTGCGCACCGACCGGGGCACCGTACGCGTCGTCGGCACACTCACCTCGCGCGGCTTCGAGAACGCCGTGTTCTTCACCGACGCCCGAGCAGCCCGACTCGCGCCGCCGGTCACGCAGTTGGTCGTCGAGGCCGACCCGGCAGCCGTGCGGGCGGCGGTGGGCGGCAGCGCCCAGGTCCTCACCGGGACCGCGCGCCGCCTCGCCGACGCCGATCCCGGCCGGGACAGCGAGGCCCTCACGGCGATGAACTCCCTGTTCGGCACGGCAGGCGGCGTCACCGCCTTCGTGTCGGTGTTCGTCGTGGCGTCGACCTTCGCCTTCGCGGTCGCCCAGCGGCGCCGGGAGTTCGCCCTGCTGCGCACCGCCGGGGCCACTCCGGGCCAGATCCGCCGGACCGTCCTCGCCGAGGCCCTCGCCGTCGGCACCCTCGCCTCGGCCGCCGGCTGCGCGCTCGGCTCCCACGGGGCACCGCGCCTCGCCGCCTGGGTCGTCGCCAACGGTCTCGCCCCGGCCTGGTTCACCATCGGCGACCACACCTGGCCGTACCACGCGGCCTTCTGGACCGGCCTGCTCGTCGCACTGTGCGGAGCGACCGCGGCGTCCTGGCGGGCCGGCCGCACCGGCCCCACCGAGGCACTGCGGGAGGCCGCGGCGGAGAGCGGCACGATCACCCGGGGCCGCCTGCTCTGCGGCACTGTCCTGCTGCTGACGGCCGTGGTGACCCTGGGCCTGTCCCTGGCCGGCGACCCGGCCGGTCTGCTGCACCGCAAGTCCTTCGTCAGCCGCCCGATGCTGCTGATCACCGCGGCCGCCCTGCTCTCCCCGCTGGTGCTGCGCCCCCTGACCCGGCTGCTGACGTGGCTGCCCGGTGCCTGCGCCCTGCTGGTCCGCGAGAACACCGCCGCCGGGATGCGCCGCACCGCCGCGCTCGCGGCGCCCGTCCTGGTCACCGTCGCCCTCGCGGGTTCCCTGCTCGGCGCCACCGCGACCCTGAACCGGGCGAAGAGCACCGAGACGAGTGAGCGCACCACCGCCGCCTTCGTCGTGACCCCGCCGGCCGGCACCGGCCTCGACGCCGCCGCCCTGCGCAGACTGCGCGCCGTCCCGGGCATCGAGACGTCACCGACGTCCTCGACGGCCGTCCACGTCCTGGAGGACGGCGTGGCACTCATCCGCTCCGAGGCCCGCGCCGCCACCCCCGGCCCCCTCGCGGCCACCACCCGCCTGCCCCTGGCCGCCGGCGCGGTGAGCGACCTCGACGACGACTCGATCATCGTCAACGAGGAGTGGCAGCGGCACCGGGTGGGCGACCGGGTCCGGGTCTGGCTCGGCGACGGAACGCCGCGCACCCTGCGGATCGCCGCGGTGATGCGCACCGGCACCGGCGACAACGGCGTCTACGTCACCCCGCGCAACGCCCCGGGCGCCACGATCGACCGGATCGACGTGGCCCTGACCGCCGGAGCGGACCCGGGAACCGTCGTCACCGCACTCCGCCGGGCACTCGGCACCGGCAACGGCCAGGTCCTCACCCGCGCGGAATGGATCCGGGCCACCCGCCCCGAGGCACACCGCACCACCCGCCTCGGCCTCCTGCTGGTCCTCGGCATCGCCCTCCTGTACACGGGCATCTCCGTGGCCAACACCATGGTCATGGCGACGTCCGACCGGGCCCGCGACCTGGCCGCGCTGCGGCTGGCCGGCGCCACCCGGTGGCAGGTCCTGAGGCTGACCTGCGCCGAGGCCCTGACGGTCGTGGCGGCCGGTGCCCTTCTCGGTCTCCTGGTCGCCGCCCTCAATTTGGCCGGCCTGGCGAGCGCCCTCGCCCTGCTGTCGGCCCCGGTCACGATCGAGCTCCCCTGGCAGGCCCTCGGCACGACGACGGCCGTCTGTGCCCTCCTCGCCGTGACCTCCGCGATCGTCCCGGCCGCCCTCGCCCTGCGCCGCCGCCCGGCACAACCGGCGGGCGTACGGGCGTGACGCCCCGAGGGCAGGTCCATTTCATGATGAAACCGATAACCTGGCAGCCGTGAAACGGACCTCGTTCGACACCTGGCCCTGCTCCATCGCCCGCACCGCCGACATCCTGGGCGACGCCTGGAGCCTGCTGGTGCTGCGCGAGGTCTTCTACGGCGAATCCCGCTTCGACGGCTTCATCGGCTCGCTCGGCATCGCCCGCAACACCCTCACCGACCGGCTGCGGCGCCTGGAGTCCGAGGGCCTGCTGCGGCGACAGGCCTACCAGAGCGACCCGGTCCGCCACGAGTACCTGCTGACGGACAAGGGCCGCGACTTCTTCGGCGTACTCGCCGCGATCAACGCCTGGGGCGACCGCTGGCTGGCCGGCGACGAGGGCGCACCGGTGGTCCTGCACCACACGCCCTGCGACCACGACACCGAGGCCCGGGTCGTCTGCTCCCGCTGCGGCGAGCCGCTGCGCCACCAGGACCTGGCCGCCCGCACCGGCCCCGGCTACCCGGCCCGCCTCCTCGACGACCCGGCCGTACGCGAACGCTTCGCCCCCGGCCGGTCGCTGGGGGACTTGCGAGCCAACCAGGCCTGAGAGCTTCCTCACACGCGCGCGATCACGGGCGCCGCGAGACAACCGTCACATCCGCGGACACGAAAAAGGGGCGGCATCTGAACGATGCCGCCCCTTCGAGGGTGCGCGAGGGGGGAGTTGAACCCCCACGCCCTTGCGGGCACTGGAACCTGAATCCAGCGCGTCTGCCTATTCCGCCACCCGCGCATTGGGTGTGTCGTGGGCTCCTGCCCCTTGGGGCCCGGCGCCTTCCGACACCCAGAACATTAGCACGCGGGACGGGGTGGATTCACATCCGTTCTTCCGCAGGCAGACCCGCCTCCGAACCTTCGGTGCCCCGGCCACGTATCAACGGGTGGCGCTTCACGTATCAACCTCGTACCGGTACCCCCCGTCTCCCCAGGAGGCGGTCCGGGTCCACAGCCGGGTGCGGGACACTGGTCTTCAGCCGCCTCTACGATCCTTGTCAGGAGTACGCGAGAGCGGTTGCGCGGCAGCCGTACCACCGGAGGAGTTCGAAGGGGAGCTCCACAGGGAACTTCGTCATGCGTCGACACCCGTCGGCCGTGCTGACAGGGGGAACCAGCCGATCGAGCGGCGCGTGGATACGATCAGTAAGCAGTACCAGGCAAGCGGCCCGCAGGGCAGTACACAGGACGGCAGCGACGGAGGAGGTGCCCCATGGGAGTCCTGAAGAAGTTCGAGCAGCGTCTCGAAGGTCTGGTCAACGGCACCTTCGCCAAGGTGTTCAAGTCCGAGGTCCAGCCCGTGGAGATCGCCGGCGCGCTCCAGCGCGAGTGCGACAACAACGCCACCATCTGGAACCGCGACCGGACGGTCGTGCCCAACGACTTCATCGTGGAGCTGAGCACGCCGGACTTCGAGCGGCTCAGCCCCTACTCCGGCCAGCTCGGCGACGAGCTCGCCGGCATGGTGCGTGACTACGCCAAGCAGCAGCGCTACACCTTCATGGGCCCGATCAAGGTGCACCTGGAGAAGGCCGACGACCTGGACACCGGCCTGTACCGGGTGCGCAGCCGTACGCTCGCCTCCTCCAGCAGCCAGCAGGCCCCGTCAGGCGCCGCCCCGCCCGCCGGACGTCCCGGCGGCTACGGCTACCCGCCGGCCGCCGCGCCCGCGGGCGCCCCGCCCATGCCGTCCGCGCCGCCGCCCGGCGGCCGCCCCGGCGGGTACGGCTACCCGCAGCCCGCGGGCCAGCGGCCCCCGGCCGCCCCGGCGGCCGGCGGACGCACCCGCCACTGGATCGAGATCAACGGCACGCGCCATCAGATCTCCCGCCCGACGCTGGTGCTGGGCCGCAGCACCGACGCCGACGTGCGGATCGACGACCCCGGCGTCTCCCGCCGGCACTGCGAGATCCGGACCGGAACGCCCTCGACGATCCAGGATCTCGGATCCACCAACGGCATCGTGGTGGACGGGCAGCACACCACCCGCGCTACGCTCCGCGACGGCTCGCGGATCGTCGTGGGCAGCACCACCATCATTTACCGGCAAGCCGAAGGGTGAAGCGGGGGCAATGTCAGAGCTGACCCTCACGGTCATGCGGCTGGGTTTCCTGGCCGTACTGTGGCTGTTCGTGATCGTGGCCGTGCAGGTCATCCGGAGCGACCTGTTCGGTACGCGTGTCACCCAGCGCGGATCGCGACGGGAGGCAGGCCGTCAGCAGCAGGCCGCCCGCCAGGCCCCGCCGCCGCAGCGCCAGCAGTCCGCCGGCGGCCGCCGCGGCCGTAACGCCCCCACCAAGCTGGTCGTGACCGAGGGCACCCTCACCGGCACCACGGTCGCGCTCCAGGGCCAGACCATCACCCTGGGCAGGGCGCACGACTCGACGATCGTGCTGGACGACGACTACGCCTCCAGCCGCCATGCCAGGATCTACCCGGACCGCGACGGCCAGTGGATCGTCGAGGACCTCGGCTCCACCAACGGCACGTACCTGGACCGGAACCGGCTGACGACTCCCACACCGATTGCGCTGGGCGCGCCGATCCGCATCGGCAAGACCGTCATCGAGCTGCGGAAGTAGTGCTACATCATGGATAGGCGCGAGCGGAGCGAGCACGCAGTGGCGGGCCCCACCCCGGGCCCCGGCGCGCTCCCGACCGGAGGGTGGGCAGTGTGGCTCGACACGACCGGCTGTACCCGGAGCCGACAGGCGAGGTGCGCATGAGTCTGTCACTGCGCTTCGCCGCCGGATCGCACAAGGGCATGATCCGGGAGGGCAACGAGGACTCCGGGTACGCGGGCCCGCGCCTGCTCGCCATCGCCGACGGCATGGGCGGCGCCGCGGCGGGCGAGGTCGCCTCCTCCGAGGCCATCTCCACGATCGTCGCGCTCGACGACGACGTCCCCGGCTCCGACATCCTCACCTCGCTCGGCACGGCGGTGCAGCGCGCCAACGACCAGCTGCGCTCGATGGTCGACGAGGATCCCCAGCTGGAGGGCATGGGCACCACCCTCACCGCCCTGCTCTGGACCGGCCAGCGCCTCGGCCTGGTGCACGTCGGCGACTCGCGCGCGTACCTCCTGCGCGACGGCGTGCTGACGCAGATCACGCAGGACCACACCTGGGTGCAGCGCCTGGTCGACGAGGGCCGCATCACCGAGGAAGAGGCCACGACCCACCCGCAGCGCTCGCTCCTCATGCGCGCGCTCGGCAGCGGCGACCACGTCGAGCCCGACCTCTCCATCCGCGAGGTCCGCGCCGGAGACCGCTACCTGATCTGCTCCGACGGCCTGTCCGGCGTGGTGTCCCACCAGACCCTGGAGGACACCCTCGCCAGCTACCAGGGCCCCCAGGAGACCGTCCAGAACCTGATCGAGCTGGCCCTGCGCGGCGGCGGCCCGGACAACATCACCGTCATCGTCGCCGACGTCCTCGACCTCGACACCGGCGACACCCTCGCCGGGCAGCTGTCCGACACCCCGGTCGTGGTCGGCGCCGTCGCCGAGAACCAGCACCAGCTGCACGACAACGGCATCATGCAGACCCCCGCCGGCCGCGCCTCCGGGCTCGGCCGCCACGGGCACGGCCAGGGCGGCGGAGGCGGCGAGTTCGGCCCGCCCGGCTCCGGCGACACCACCGGCTACATCCCGGCGGCCGGATTCGACTACGACGACGGCGACTTCACCAAGCCCCGCAAGAAGGGCCGCTGGCTGAAGAGATCCCTCTACGGCGTCCTCGCGCTGGCCGTCGTCGGCGGCGGTCTGTACGGCGGCTGGCGCTGGACGCAGACGCAGTACTACGTCGGCGCCGAGGACGAGCACGTCGCGCTGTACCGGGGCATCAGCCAGGACCTGGCGTGGGTGTCGCTGTCGAAGGTCGAGAAGGACCACCCCGAGATCGAACTCAAGTACCTGCCGCCCTACCAGCAGAAGCTGGTCAAGGCGACCATCGCCGAGGGCGGTCTGAAGAACGCCCAGGCGAAGATCCAGGAACTGTCGGTGCAGGCCTCCGCGTGCAAGAAGGAGGCGCAGCGGCGCGAAGCCGAGAGCGAGAACAACGCCAAGACCGGCGAAGGCGAGGCCGGGGGCACCACGGGAACCACTCCCGCCTCCTTCACGTCCAAGGCCACACCGACGCCGAACCCGTCGAACCCGTCGGGCTCGCCGTCGACGCCTGAGAAGTCCACGCCCCCGACCACGACCGCACCCACTCCCAGCCCCGGCCCCAGCCTCTCGGAGGAAGAGCAGAAGGTCGTCTCGCTGTGCGGTAAGCAGTAGGCAAGCCGTGAGAGGCCCCGTTAGAAGATGAGCGGTACGAATACGTCGCACTCGCCGACGCACCACACGTCCACCATCGGCGCGATCGGCGCACCGAGCAGACGCAACACCGAGCTGGCACTGCTGGTGTTCGCCGTCGTCATCCCGGTGTTCGCCTATGCCAACGTCGGCCTGGCCATCAACGACTCGGTGCCGCCGGGCCTGCTGAGCTACGGCCTCGGACTCGGCCTGCTCGCGGGCGTCGGCCATCTCACCGTGCGGAAGTTCGCGCCGTACGCGGACCCGCTGATGCTGCCGCTGGCGACGCTGCTGAACGGGCTCGGTCTGGTCGTCATCTGGCGCCTGGACCAGTCCAAGCGACTCAGCAACTACGCCGAAGCCGCACCGCGCCAGTTGCTGTACTCGGCGATGGGCGTCGCCCTGCTGGCGGTCGTAGTGATCTTCCTCAAGGACCACCGTGTCCTCCAGCGCTACACCTACATCTCCATGGCCGGAGCGCTGTTCCTGCTGATCCTGCCGCTCGTGCCGGGACTCGGCGCGAACATCTACGGCGCCAAGATCTGGATCAAGATCCCCGGCCTCGGCACGCTCCAGCCCGGTGAGTTCGCCAAGATCGCCCTGGCGGTCTTCTTCGCCGGCTACCTCATGGTCAAGAGGGACGCCCTCGCCCTGGCCAGCCGCCGCTTCATGGGCCTGTACCTGCCGCGCGGCCGCGACCTGGGTCCGATCCTCGTCGTCTGGGTCATCTCGATCCTCATCCTGGTCTTCGAGACCGACCTCGGTACGTCCCTGCTGTTCTTCGGGATGTTCGTCATCATGCTGTACGTCGCCACCGAGCGGACCAGCTGGATCGTCTTCGGTCTGCTGATGTCCGCGGTCGGCGCCGTCGGTGTGGCGAGCTTCGAGCCGCACATCCAGACGCGTGTGCAGGCCTGGCTCAATCCGATGCGCGAGTTCGAGCTCTCCCGCGCTGGCGTCCAGGACGGCGTCGTCCACTCCGAGCAGGCGATGCAGGCCCTGTGGGCGTTCGGCTCCGGCGGCACGCTCGGCACCGGCCTCGGGCAGGGCAACTCCGACCTGATCGGCTTCGCGGCCAACTCCGACTTCATCCTCGCCACCTTCGGCGAGGAGCTCGGCCTGGCCGGCGTCATGGCGATCCTGCTGCTCTACGGCCTGATCATCGAGAGGGGCGTACGCACCGCGCTCGCGGCTCGCGACCCGTTCGGCAAGCTGCTGGCCATCGGCCTTTCCGGCGCCTTCGGCCTCCAGGTCTTCGTCGTGGCCGGCGGTGTCATGGGCCTCATCCCGCTGACGGGCATGACGCTGCCCTTCGTGGCCTACGGCGGTTCCTCCGTGATCGCCAACTGGGCCCTGATCGGCATTCTGCTGCGCATCAGCGACACCGCCCGGCGCCCGGCCCCCGCTCCCGCCGCCAACCCCGACGCCGAGATGACCCAGGTGGTCCGCCCGTCATGAACAAGCCACTGCGCCGGATCGCGATCTTCTGCGGCCTGCTCGTCCTGGCACTGCTGATCCGCGACAACTGGATCCAGTACGTCAAGGCCGACGAGCTGAGGACCGACACCAAGAACCGACGCGTCTCGATCGAGCGCTACGCCTCGCCGCGCGGCGACATCATCGTCGGCGGCAACCCCATCACCGGGCACGCGACGACCACCTCGGGCGACTACAAGTACAAGCGCACCTACAAGGACGGGCCCATGTGGGCACCCGTCACCGGCTTCGTCTCGCAGGCCTTCGGCGCCAACCAGCTGGAGTCCCTCGAGGACGGCATCCTCACCGGCAACGACGACCGGCTCTTCTTCCGCAACACGCTCGACATGCTGACGGGCAAGAAGAAGGAGGGCGGCAACGTCGTCACCACGCTCAACGCCGCCGCGCAGAAGGCCGCGTACAACGGCCTGAAGAAGCAGGGCGGCAAGGGCGCGGTGGTGGCTCTGGAGCCGTCCACCGGCAAGATCCTGGCGCTGTCGTCCTACCCGTCGTACGACCCGTCGTCGATCGCCGGCAACAGCACCAAGGACGCCGAGGCCTGGAAGAAGCTGGACAAGAAGAACAACCCGGACGACCCGATGCTCAACCGGGCCCTGCGCGAGACGTACCCGCCCGGTTCCACCTTCAAGGTCCTCACCGCGGCCGCCGCCCTGGAGGACGGGCTGTACACGGACGCGGACCAGAAGACGAAGTCGCCGCTGCCGTGGACCATGCCGGGCACCACGACCGTGCTGAAGAACGAGGGGAACATCCCCTGCGAGAACGCGACGCTGCGGGTGGCGCTCCAGTACTCCTGCAACACCGTCTTCGGCAAGATCGGCTCGGACCTCGGCAACGAGAAGATGCTGGCCGAGGCCAAGAAGTTCGGCTTCACCGAGGAGCAGTTCACGCCGGTCCGCTCCAGCGCGTCGGTGTTCTCCGACAACATGAACCCCTCGCAGACCGCGCTGTCCTCCATCGGCCAGTTCAACACCGCGGCCACCCCGCTCCAGATGGCCATGGTCGCCTCGGCCGTCGCCAACAACGGCACCCTGATGAAGCCGTACATGGTCGACGAACTCCAGGCCCCCAACGTCGACACCATCGAGAAGACCGAGCCGGAGGAGATGAGCAAGCCGATGTCGGCCGAGAACGCCCAGATCCTCCAGTCGATGATGGAGACCGTGGTCGAGAAGGGCACGGGCACGAACGCCAAGATCCCCGGCGTCAAGGTGGGCGGCAAGACCGGTACCGCCCAGCACGGTGTCGACAACAGCGAGAACCCTTACGCGTGGTTCATCTCGTACGCCAAGGGGGCCGACGGCAGCTCGCCGGTCGCCGTGGCGGTCGTGATCGAGGACGACAACGCCGTCCGTGACGACATCTCCGGCGGCGGCCTCGCGGCGCCGATCGCGAGGAACGTGATGGAGGCGGTCATCAAGAGCAAGCAGTGACCCCGCTCACGTCTGCTTCACATCGGTGCACGTTGCGATACCGGTCCTGTATCGGCTGACGAGCTTGGCCAGGTCACACAAAGCGAGCCGGGTACGGTAGGCCCGGACGGCAGCCTCCGACCGTACAAGCTTCCGGTCGGGACCGACGGAGAGGGCTGGTAGGTAGCTATGGAAGAGCCGCGTCGCCTCGGCGGCCGGTACGAACTGGGCCAGGTGCTCGGGCGTGGTGGCATGGCGGAGGTCTACCTCGCGCATGACACCCGCCTCGGACGCACCGTGGCGGTGAAGACGCTGCGCGCGGATCTCGCGCGTGACCCTTCCTTCCAGGCCCGGTTCCGCCGGGAGGCCCAGTCGGCCGCCTCGCTCAACCATCCCGCGATCGTCGCGGTCTACGACACGGGCGAGGACTACATCGACGGGGTCTCGATCCCGTACATCGTCATGGAGTACGTAGACGGCTCGACGCTCCGCGAGCTGCTCCACTCCGGCCGCAAGCTGCTGCCGGAGCGTGCCATGGAGATGACCATCGGCATCCTCCAGGGCCTGGAGTACGCCCACCGCAACGGGATCGTCCACCGCGACATCAAGCCGGCGAACGTCATGCTGACGCGCAACGGCCAGGTCAAGGTGATGGACTTCGGCATCGCCCGCGCCATGGGCGACTCCGGCATGACGATGACGCAGACGGCCGCCGTCATCGGCACCGCCCAGTACCTCTCGCCGGAGCAGGCGAAGGGCGAGCAGGTCGACGCGCGGTCGGACCTCTACTCCACCGGCTGTCTGCTCTACGAACTCCTCACCGTGCGGCCCCCGTTCGTCGGCGACTCCCCGGTCGCCGTCGCGTACCAGCACGTACGTGAAGAGGCCCAGGCCCCGTCGGTCTTCGACCCCGAGATCACGCCCGAGATGGACGCGATCGTCCTCAAGGCACTGGTCAAGGACCCCGACTACCGCTACCAGTCGGCCGACGAGATGCGCGCCGACATCGAGGCCTGCCTCGACGGCCAGCCGGTCGCGGCCACGGCCGCGATGGGCTCGGTGGGCTACGGCGGCTACCCCGACGACCAGCCGACGACGGCCCTGCGCGCGGACTCCGGCGCGGGCGCCACGTCGATGCTGCCCCCCATGAACCCGGACGACGGCGGCTACGGCTACGACGACCGCCCCGACCGGCGCCGTGGTCAGCAGCGCAAGTCCAACACCTCGACGATCCTGCTCGTGGTGGCGGGCATCCTGGTGCTGGTCGGAGCGATCCTCATCGGGCGGTGGGCGTTCAGCGGCAACGGAGGCGCGAGCGACGACACGCTCGCCGCGCCCAACTTCGTCGGTGAGACCCAGCAGAACGCCAAGAAGCTGGCCAGCAACGCCGACCTGGAACTGACCTTCTCCAAGAAGCCCTGCGAGGACCAGACCAAGGGCAACATCTGCTCGCAGGACCCGAAGGCCGGCGTCGACGTCAAGAAGGGCGACACCATCTCCCTGGTGGTGTCGACCGGGGCGCCGAAGGTGGCGGTGCCGAGCGTCGTCGGCGACAGCCTGGACGATGCCAAGGCGAAGCTGGAGGGCGACAAGTACGAGTTCGTGGTCGAGACGAAGTCGAAGGAGTCCACGGAGGACCCCGGCACCGTCCTCGAGCAGAACCCGGAACTGGGCGAGGAGGTGGAGAAGGGCACCACCATCACCCTCACCGTCGCCAAGGAGGCGGAGAAGTCCACCGTCCCGGACGTCCTCGGCCAGAGCTGTGACCAGGCCAAGACGCAGATGCAGGCCAGTAACCTGGTCGGCAACTGCACCGAGGTGGAGACCGACGACGACAACCAGGTCGGCAAGGTCATCGCGACCACACCGCAGGCCGGCACCTCCGTCGACAAGAACTCGTCGGTCAACATCCAGATCGGCAAGAAGAAGGAACAGCAGAAGACGCGCGTGCCCCAGGTCGTCGGCCAGACGGTCGGCCAGGCCAAGCAGACCCTGGCGGCGGCCGGTTTCACGAACATCCAGTTCGCGGGCGGCAGTGACCAGAGCGACACCGCCCTCGTCTCCGGTCAGGACCCGCAGGGCAACCAGGAGGTCGACGACCCCGCGGGGACGACGATCACCCTCCAGACCGTCGGCTTCGGGAACAACGGCGGCAACAACAACGGCGGTAACGGCAACGGCGGCATCTTCGGCGGCGTCACCGGCCGCGACGAGGACTGACCCGGCGGGTCGTACCCGGCCAACGGCAGGGCCCCGGCGCCTCGACAGGGTGCCGGGGCCCTGCCGCGTCAGGCCCGCTGCCAGGTCCCGAAGTGCCGGTGCAGGGCCGCGAGTGGTACTCGGCGCGCTGCTTCAGCGCCAGGGCTCCACCAGGAGATCGGTCACCGCAGTTCCTTCGGGGGTGTGCGGTCCGCGTTGACCTTCTCGACCCGCTCCAGCTCGCCCCACACGATGTACCGGTACGTGCTCGTGTACACCGGCGTGCAGGTCGTCAGGGTGATGTAGTGCCCGGGCTTCTTCTTGCCGGACTCCTCCGGGACCGCCGAGAGGACCTTGACGTTGTACTTCGAGGTCTCGGGCAGGATCGCGTAGACCTTGTAGACGTACCACTTGTCCTTCGTCTCGAAGACGATGGGGTCGCCCTTCTTGATCTTGTCGATGTTGTGGAACTTGGCGCCGTGACCGTCCCGGTGGGCCGCGAGGGCGAAGTTGCCGTTCTTGCCCGACATCGGCAGGGCCGCCTTGACCGGATCGGTGTAGTACCCGGCGACACCGTCATTGAGGATCTTGCTCGACGTGCCCTTCTCGACCAGGACCTCGCCGTTCTTCATCGCCGGCACGTGCAGGAACCCGATGCCGTTCTTGGTGTCCAGCGCACCGGGGCCGCCCTGGCCGTGGGCCCAGTCGTCACGGACCTTGTCCGCCTGCTTCCCGGCCGCGCGGTCGGCGACCACGTTCGTCCACCAGAGCGAGTAGGCGACGAACAGGCCCAGGACCAGGCCCGCGGTGATGAGGAGTTCCCCGAAGACACTCACCGCCATGGCGATCGGGCCGGGACGGCGCCGGGCCGCGGACGGCCGGGACGCCGTCGCGCCGGTGTGCTCTTCGTGCTCCGTGTCGGTGGTCGCTGCCACTGGTCATCTGCCCTTAACTGACGAGCGCATCCGGCTTGCCCTTGCTGCGCGGCCGTTCCTCGACCATCTTGCCCCAGACGATCATCCGGTACTTGCTGGTGAACTCCGGCGTGCACGTGGTCAGCGTGATGTAGCGGCCGGGCTCGGTGAACCCCGACCCCGTGGGGACGGGGTTCAGAACGCTCGTGTTGCTGGGCGACGTGACCGGCAGGATCGACGCCATCTTGTAGACGTAGTACTCGTCCTGCGTCTCCACGACGATCGGATCGCCCGGAGTGAGCTTGTTGATGTACCGGAACGGTTCTCCGTGGGTGTTGCGGTGCCCCGCGAGCCCGAAGTTCCCGGTCTTGTCACTGGGCATCGCCGTCTTCAGGGCGCCCTCGGCGTAGTGGCCGACCATGCCCCGGTCCAGAACGCCCTTGTTGCTCGTGCCCTCGGCGATCGGCACCACCACGTCCAGCTTCGGGATGTGCAGGATGGCGAAGCCCTGCCCCGGCTCGAAGACCCCCGGGTTGCGCTTGCCGTTCGCCCAGTCGTCCTGGAGGCTGCTGGCCTCCTTGCCGGCCTGCGCGTGCGCCCGCACGTTCGTCCACCACAGCTGGTACGTGACGAACAGCAGCATCAGCACACCGGTGGTGATGAACACCTCGCCGATGGCCCGGCTGGCCACCACCGCCGGGCCCGGCTTGCGCGCCCGCGCCTGCCGTCGCGCCTCGACCCGCGACAGCGGCGCCCGCCGCTCCTCCTGCGCCGAGTCCTGAGCCGATTCCTGGGCCGAGCGGGTCTCCGAAACGCCGCCATGGCGCCCGTGACGGCGCTTGGCGGCCTTTCTGCGGGCCGCGCGGCCGCCGGGGGCAGGTCCATCGTGCCGTGTGGCGGAAGAGCCCGGAGAGCCGGATGTGGGGTCACCGGCCGCGGGCGGCGGATCCGGTATCCGCAGCGCCACCGTCTCCTCGTCGGCCGGAGGCAGATACGGCTCGTCCGGGACGGGCTCGTACGACGCCGCGTACGGCTCCGGCTCTGACATGTAGGGCTGTGACGGTGACTGCGGCTGCGGTTCCGGCCGCGGGGAAGCACCGTACGCCCCTCCGCCCGACCAGTCCTCGAACGCACCCGGCACCCCGTACGACTGCTGCCCGTACGAGGTGTCGGACTCGCGCTCGGGGCGCAGCGCCGTCACGCCGTGGCCCTGCCCACCACCGGGGCGAGCCCGGCCGACCTCGCCACCGCACCCTGGTCGCCGCACTCCACCAGCCAGTTGGCCAGCATCCGGTGCCCGTGCTCGGTCAGCACCGACTCGGGGTGGAACTGCACGCCCTCGACGGGAAGTTCGCGGTGCCTCAGGCCCATCACGATGCCGTCGTGCGTCCGGGCCGTGACCTCCAGCTCGGCCGGGACCGTCGCGGGCTCGGCGGCCAGCGAGTGGTAGCGCGTCGCCGTGAAGGGCGAGGGCAGGCCGGCGAAGACACCCCGGCTCGTGTGCTCGACCAGCGAGGTCTTGCCGTGCAGCAGCTCGGGCGCACGGTCCACGACCCCGCCGTACGCCACCTGCATCGACTGCATGCCGAGGCAGACACCGAAGACCGGGACGCCCGTGGCGGCGCAGTGCCGGACCATGTCGACACAGACGCCCGCCTCCTCCGGAGTCCCCGGGCCCGGGGAGAGCAGGACACCGTCGAAGCCGTCCTGGGCGTGCGCCGTCGACACCTCGTCGTTGCGCAGGACCTCACACTCGGCGCCCAGCTGGTACAGGTACTGGACCAGGTTGAAGACGAAGCTGTCGTAGTTGTCCACGACCAGAATGCGCGCGCTCACTGGTTGTCCACCGTCACATCGTTGAAGGGCAGCAGCGGTTCCGCCCACGGGAAGACGTACTGGAAGAGGACGTAGACCACGGCCACGACCAGGGCGAGTGAGATCAACGCCTTCACCCACGTGTTGCCCGGCAGATGCCGCCAGATCCAGCCGTACATGCCGTCCCTTCCGTCGTACCACGGCACCAGACCCACGCCGTACAGCCACCAGACTAACGTCGGAGCGCCTCTGGTTTCCCTGCCTCCACAGGCTGGGTGGAGTCCAGGTGCGCCCAGACGATCAGCCGATGACTGTGTCCCCATTCCGGTTCACACGTGGTCAGCGTCAGATAGCGGCCCGAACGCGTGTACCCGGATGTACGTGGGACAGGGTCGATCACCTCGATGTCGGAGGGCACTGTTTTGTACGGTCCTTTGTCGATCCGATACGTGAACCAGGTCGTGCCGTCGGTCAGGACCACGGCGTCACCCCGCCTCAGCTCGGGAAAGTCCTTGAAGGGATCGCCGTAGGTACGGCGGTGGCCGGCGACCGCGAAGTTGCCCTTCTGGCCGAGCTGGGCGGTCTCCGCGTAGTGGCCCAGGCCCTTCTTCAGGGTGCCGGTGGCCGTGCCTTCGAGCACCGGCTTGTTCCACGTGAAACCAAGACGCGGGATGTACATGATCGCGAAGGGCTTGCCCTTGGCGTAGGGCGCGGGTCTCGGCGGGCTCGCGGGGGAGGAGCCGTCCGCCGCGGGGGGCGCGCTCGACTTCGCCCACTGCTCCTGGAGCAGTTCGATCTGGTCGTCCATGACTCCGTCGGCCTGCACGCCGGTCCAGAACAGGACGTAGACGACGAACAGCACGATCACGCTGCCGACGGTGATGCACAGTTCGCTGAGGGTCCTGACGATCACACGCACCGGCGGCTCCCCCGGCCAGGCTCTACTCCTCCACGGGCTTCGCGTAGTGCAGATCCACTGTGCCCGAGTAACCGGGAAGAGTCACCGGCCCGTTCTCCTCGACTTTCCAGCCGAGCCCGTAGACGTTGACGTAGACCATGTAGTTCTGGATCGCCGGGGACGCCGCGAGCGCCTTCTGGAGCTTGCCCGGGTCACCGACCGCCGTGATCTTGTACGGCGGTGAGTAGACGCGGCCCTGGAGGATCAGGGTGTTGCCCACGCAGCGCACCGCGCTGGTGGAGATCAGCCGCTGGTCCATGACCTTGATGCCCTTGGCCCCGCCCTGCCACAGCGCGTTCACCACGGCCTGGAGGTCCTGCTGGTGGATGACCAGGTAGTCGGGCTGCGGCTCGGGATAGCCGGGCAGCTTGGCGGTGGCGTCCGGCGGGGCGTCGTTGAGCGTGACCGTGAGCGACTCGCCCTTGAGCTTCTGCGTGCCCGCGCGCTTCTCCAGGGCGGCGAGCTTGTCGTCCTCCGCCTTGGTGCTGCCGTCGTCCCGCTCGGCGAGCGCCTCTATCTCCTTGCGCAGGGTCCCGTTGGTCTCGTCCAGCTCGCCGTTCTCCCGGCTGCGCTCCTGGATGAGGTCGGACAGCTTCAACAGCGAGGTGTCCGTGCGGATATTGGTGCCCTTGGCGGTGTTGAAGCTGGTGAAGAAGATGAGCCCCGCGAGAGCGAAGACGGCCGCCGTGAGGATCCGCACGGGCCGGAAACGGCGCGCGCGCTCAGGGGTGGATCCCGTCCCGGGGGAGTCGGCAGAATTGCTCAACGTACCCTTATCTCCTTCGGCGCCACGGAAGCACTACGCTAACGGACGCCCGGGGGAGCACTCAGAGTCCCCTCAACGCTGCCCCGAGACCGACCCAGTTCCCTGCGCGGCCACGCAGCGCATCGACAGGAGAGACCCTCGTGCCGAAGTCACGTATCCGCAAGAAGGCCGACTACACGCCGCCGCCCGCGAAGCAGGCGACCGCGATCAAGCTGAACAGCCGTGCCTGGGTCGCGCCCGTCATGTTGGCCATGTTCCTCATCGGCCTGGCCTGGATCGTCGTCTTCTACGTCACCGACGGGTCCCTGCCCATCGACTCGCTGGGCAACTGGAACATCGTGGTGGGCTTCGGCTTCATCGCCGCCGGATTCGGTGTCTCGACCCAGTGGAAGTAGGGGTCACCGGAAGGTGAACGCAGCTCTGCCCAGGGCTGTTCGCCGAGTTATCCACAGCCGTTTTCCACAGGTGGAAAAGAAAGACGATCTGTGGATAACTCGTTGGGCGTTGACGCCGGTATGACGGAAGTACCGGAACTCGAAAACTTGTTCGCCCCCTGCCTGACCTGCGGAAACACGGGTCGATGACAGGGGGCACAGGTGTTCCCGCACACTGTGCACAAGATCCGCCACCCGCTGTGGACAACGGTCGCGCTCAGCTGAGCTGGGCCGTCCTCAACAGGGTCAACAGGACGACCACGGCCAGGACCAGCGCACACGTGCCGTACTGGATCAGGGCACGTCGCTCGCGCGGCGCGTGGACCATGGCGTATCCGACGACGACACCGGCGACGAGGCCGCCGATGTGGGCCTGCCAGGAGATGTTGAAGCCCGGGCTGAAGGTGAAGATCAGGTTGATCACCAGCAGCGCGATGATGGGCCGCATGTCGTAGTTGAGCCGGCGCATCAGCACGGCCGTCGCACCGAACAGGCCGAAGATCGCGCCGGACGCACCCAGCGTCGCCGTGTTCGGGGAGGTCAGCAGATAGGCCAGGGTGCTGCCCGCGAGTCCGGAGACGAGGTAGAGCGCGAGATAGCGCACACGGCCGAGGGCCGCTTCGAGCGGGCCGCCGAGCCACCACAGGCTGAGCATGTTGAACGCGATGTGCCAGATCTCCTGGTGCGTGAACATCGACGTCACCAGGCGGTACCACTCGCCTCCCGCCACGCCCTGTGTGGGCGTGAAGGGCGCCGGCGGCCAGGCGCCGAGCAGGACGAGGTCGTTCAGGAGCGACTCGTGGACCTGGACGGCGATGAACACCGCCAGGTTGATCCCGATGAGGATCTTGGTCAGCAGGCGGGGGTCGGCGGTGACGGCTCCGCCGGCGATCGTCCGGGGCATGGCGGCCGTGGGGGCGTGGCCGGTGCCGGAACCGCTGCGGACGCACTCGGGGCACTGGAAGCCGACGGAGGCGTTGACCATGCACTCGGGGCAGATCGGGCGCTCGCAGCGGGTGCAGCGGATGCCGGTCTCGCGGTCCGGGTGGCGGTAGCACATGGGGACGCTGTGGGCGTCCTGCGGGCTGCCCGCAGCCTGGTCGTCCATGGGATCCCCTAGGTCGTGATGAGAAAAGCCCGCCCCGCTCATCTTTACGGACGAGCGGGGCGATTGGTTCCCTGCGGAGGCTTCGGCACTCGGCGGGTCTCAGCGGGTCTCGATCACGACCGACTCGATGACCACGTCGTTGACCGGGCGGTCGGTGCGCGGGTTCGTCTGGGTCGTGGCGATGGTGTCCACGACCTTCTGGCTGGCCGCGTCGGTGACCTCGCCGAAGATGGTGTGCTTGCGGTTCAGCCACGCCGTCGGGGAGACGGTGATGAAGAACTGCGAGCCGTTGGTGCCCGGGCCGGCGTTGGCCATCGCCAGCAGGTAGGGCTTGTCGAAGCGCAGGTCCGGGTGGAACTCGTCCTCGAACTGGTAGCCGGGACCGCCGGTGCCGTTGCCCAGCGGGTCACCGCCCTGGATCATGAAGCCACTGATCACCCGGTGGAAGACCGTGCCGTCGTAGAGCCTGTCCGTGGACTTCTGGCCCGTCTCCGGGTGGGTCCACTCCCGCTCGCCCTGGGCGAGCTCGACGAAGTTCTTGACCGTCTTGGGGGCGTGGTTCGGCAGAAGCCGGACTTCGATGTCGCCGTGGTTGGTCTTCAGGGTGGCGTAGAGCTGCTCAGCCACGATCTGCCTTCCGTTGTCTTTCCGTGACTCCCTGATCCTCGCATGGACGGGGCTCCGCGTCGCCCGACCTCCGTTCACCGGAGGTAAACCGGGCCGATCGCTTGCAGAAAACCAGTCGAGTAGTCCCGGGGCGGGGGCGCGCGGAGGCGATCCGTGGCATTGTCGACGACAAGCTCCTGTTGAACCCTATTCATCCGCTATTGCATGTGATCGGCTCCCGATCAGCGCTCGGTCCGCTCTTGATCGGTTTTCGACCGGAGATGGCCCGGAGCCGGCTCCCGTGACCCGGATGCCCGCCCGCGCATGCCTGGCGGTGCGCCGGGAGGCATGATCCGTAAAAGGGTGGAAAGTCGAAATACCGTACGCCACCGAGGAGGAGGAACCCGTGACCCGCATCGACAGCGTGCGCGCCGCGACCGGTTCGGCGAAGGACAGCGTGCTGCACGCCGCGGAAGTGGTGGCGCCCTACGCCGACACGGCCAAGGACAGGGCCGCGCACTACGCACACGAGGCACGCGTACGGCTAGCGCCCAAGGTGACGCAGGCCGCCGGGCAGGCTCGCGTCCAGTACGGCGCCCATGTGCAGCCGTATCTGGAGCAGGCCCGGACGCATGTGCCGCCGAAGGTCGACCAGGCCGCTCACGAGGCCGCCGTCCGGACACGCAAGGCCGCCCGGCAGGCGGCGGAGTACTCCAGGCCGAGGCTCGAGCAGGCTGTGGCCGCGGCCGTGCCCGTCACGACGGAGGCCGCCGCCCGGAGTGTGGCCGCGATGGCCGCGCTGCGCGGTCAGGTCTCGTCGAAGGAGGTCCAGAAGCTGATCCGCAGGCAGGAACGGCGGGCGAGGGCCGGCCGCGCCATGAAGGCGCTGGTCGTTGTCGGTGCCCTCGCGGGCGGTGCCTTCGCGGCCTGGAAGTGGTGGGACAAGCAGGCCAACCCGGACTGGCTGGTGGAGCCGCCCGCCGCGACGGAGGTTCCCGAGTCGGGCCGTCTGAGCTCCGTGGACGGCAGTGGTGAGTCCGTTCTGGACCCGGAGGTCGAGGCGAAGCAGGCCGAGGACGAGGCCGCCCGGCGCGACGACCGTTCCTGACGGCCACCGAGGCCCAGAACTCGGCCGACTCGGCCACGGATCCAACGGCTCGGCTGCCGACCCCATCAGCACGGCGGGGCGGGAGACTCGGGGCTCAGTCTTGAGAGCCTTGGGGGTCTCCCGTCCCGCCGTGCTGTTTCACGTGAAACATGCGTCGGCGGCCCGTGCCCGTCCTGCGCGCCATCCTCCGGACCACGCAAAAGCCCTCCGAACCACGTTTCCGCAGGTCGGAGGGCTTTCAAGAGTGGAGCCTAGGGGAGTCGAACCCCTGACATCTGCCATGCAAAGTCACGTGCAGCGACTAGCGAGTCTGGCCGAGTCTCGCCGAGCGGCTCCGAGTGCAGGTCAACGGGCATGCGACCTACCGATCACGAGTTTCGCCGAGTCCCGACGAGGGGCGCGGAGTGGGTTTTGTGGAATCGATGTGGATTCCAAGCCCGGCCGGGGTCATGAGACGGCCCGCAAGTGACGTCCGCTGGCGAGGACTTCGCGCGCGTTGTCGAGGGCCTGCTCGCCTCGGTGGGTGTACAGCCAGGTGACCTTGCCGCCCCGCTCGTGCCCGAGGATGTACTGCACGTCGACCTCGGACATGCCGCCCTCGTGCAGGCGCGACGCGAAGCGGTCACGGTAGTCCGAGACGCGCGGCCACCACTCACGGCGCCCGGTCTCCGGATTCGTCACCATGCGCGCGAGGCCGGCTTCCAGGATGGCCGGGATCCACACCCGCCGGAAGTTGTTCCTGCTCAACGCACCTTCAACGGGAATCTCAACCCCGTTGACCTTCTTCGTCGTCCCGGCGAGCGGGCCTCGGAAGACCAGTTCCTCAGGGTGCATGCCGGACTCGACAGGCGTCACGGTTGCCGCAGGGTCCAGCCGGTCAATCATCGCGAAGGCCGCAGTCTTGGCCTTCAGCGTGAGCGGGACGGTGCGGAAGCCGGCCGCCGTCTTCGGGATGCCCTGGCGGCGCAGCGTGCCGCGGTCGTCGATGACCACACCTTGACCGTGTCGGCCTCCAGGTCGAGGAAGATCCGGCGGGTGCCGGCGGTCTCGCCCCAGCGCAGGCCGGTGTTTTCGAGGAAGTCGGTGACAGGTTGCCACCATACCGGGATGTGCTTGCGGATCTCGGTGTACTGCTCCTCTGTGGGGGGCGTCAGGTCGTCGGGGTGCCGTACGGGCGGGCTCGCCGTCTTGGTGACGTCGGCGGCCGGGTTGAAGGGGATGCGCTGGTCGCGGACGGCGTGCCGGAGCATCATCTTCAGCAGTTCCAGGACCTTCGTCTGCGTGGCGTAGCCCTTCAACTCCTTGGCCACCCAGGTCTGGAGCTCCAGGTAGGTGAGGGAGTTGAGCTTGCGCTTCCCCCACTTGGGCTGGATATGGACGGTCCACGCGGACAGCTTGCGGTTGCGGGTGGTCGGCCGGGACGGCTCGTTGGCCGGCCACCACTCCTCCCACCACTTCGCCCTTCGCTGGACCGACCTCCAAGACGCCCTCGCGTCGACCGGCACCACCACATGGCCCCCGCCGGCCGCATGAGCGACTACCTCAACGCCCTCGACCAGGCCGACGAGGAACTCGCTGAAGCCGCGCGCTGGCAGGCCGCCTACAACCGGCAGTTCCTCGACCGCGACCCCAACCAGATCGGCGCCACCCGGCCCCCGCTCCGCATCGCGATCCTCGACACCATGCGCACCGTCGAAGCCGCCCTCACCGCCACCGGGGGACCAGGTCGCCGCCGCCGTCCAGCGCTCCCCCATGACCTTCGCCCCGCGGTCGTGGCTGGCCGCCGACCGGGCCGGCCGCGCCAAGCTGGCGCGCGCCGACGCCGTGGACCCGCGGCGGTGGCGCTTCGGCGGACGGCACACCGCCCCGCACACCGCCCTGTGGCTCCTCGCCCGCGTAGAGGGCGCACCCGGCCCGTTCCGGCCGCTGCCCGACCGCGAGGCACGGCTGATCGCCAACGTCGCGGCAGAGGCCTGCGAGCGGGTTGAGCGCGCCCTCGACATCGCCGGGCGTACGGCCACCATCGCCCACCCCTGCCCGGACTGCGGCGGCCAGATCGAGATCCACGGAGGTGCCGGCGTCCAGCCCGTAGCCCGCTGTACCGCGTGCGGGCGCACCTGGACCGGGCTGGACACCGCGGCCTGAGCCCAGTTGCGGCAGATGTATGGCCCCGCCGGACTATTGAACGCAAAGTACACAAGGAATTACTATCGGTCGAGTAAGGGATGTGCAGCCGCGCAGCCCGACCCCCTGCACCTCTGCCCCACCCGCTACGGGTCCTCAAGCGCCCCGGAGCAATCTGCTACCGGGGCTGGCCGAGGAGAGGGGGGCCGGGATGCATGACGGCTGGACCGGAATCGTAGTCGGGGTGATTTCAAGCGTGACGTTTATCGTCACCTTGTCCCTGCACGCGGTGTCCGGTATTGCGGAAAGGGCGGCCGAAACCGTCCGCGCGTTGAAAACCGCTAAGGCGGAAATACAGCGCCCCGCCACAGATGGTGACGACACGAGCGACAAGGCTCGATAGTCGGGGGCGGCCCCCGCAAGCATCCCGCGGGGGCCGTAGGCCCTGGTGCTCGCCTAGTAGGTCAGTGTGTCCGGACCGCCGCCGCGCCACTCGATCAGCACGGCTCAGTCCAGGACGCCCAACTCGGTGTCTGGCCGACAGAATTGGCACGCCTCGATGTTCGGGTCCGTGATGGACACGCGCGCATCGTGCTCCGTGATCCAATACGGCGTGCCCTCGATCATCGAGCAGTCACCGACGTGGATGATCGCGGGCTGAGGCCCCCGGGCCGTCCGCTTCTGCTGGACAACGAACTGCGGCCGGGGCGCGATCTGCGCCATCGGACCGAGGCCGGTACCGCCCTTGGGGAGCCGCGACCGCCGTGGCGGTGGGGCCTCAGCGCGGGCAAGGGCGGCTCGTACGGCTTCCCGCTGGAGCCGCAGGTACGTCACGATGGTCTCTTCGTCGGCGAGCTGCTGATCGAGGTACGCCAGGATCGCCCGAAGGCGGCGTGAATCTGGCGGCAACTCGTTCACGCGTTCGATTCAAACATCAAGCCCCAACCCAGTCGAGGCAGGGGCTCACAGCCGTCCAGCTACGGCCGCCACTCCCACTCCTCGCGGTATCCGGGCCGGTCCGCGTACGGCAGCGCGAGCAGGCGTGTCACTGGGGCCAGGCACTCAGCGGTCTTGATCAGCTCGCTCTCTTGCAGGTGCAGACGGCCGAACTCGTCAGCATCCGAGTGGATCACTTCGCGCATTCGGGCGCGCAGCGCCAACCGATCTTCGACGGCCGTTGCGTACAGGTCGAGGATGCGCCGCTTGGCGTCGATCTCGCGCAGCACCCGCGCCGGATTGTGCACGGCGATGAAGTCAGCGTCGGCGAGCCCTTGTTCCGTGTCCGCAGTTTCGACTCCCGCTCCCGGACGCCCGAAGTCGACGGTCCAGCCGTAGTCGCCGATACCGCTCTGTACCCACGGCCCAAGCGTTGCCGCTCGCGCGACCCGCTCGTCCTCGTCGAGCTGGGCGCGCAGCCACTGCACGAACTCGCGAGCCGCCTCCAAGGCCGCCCCGGGCGGGACCGCGATTCCTGTCGCCTCCATTGACGCTCCTTCGTCTCGGGTCGCGAGGTCTGTGCGCTTGCCCGGCCGCGGCGGGTTCGCCGCGAACCACGCGGCCACCTCATCCGCACGGAACCGGGGACGCGTACTGCCCTCACCCTCGACGGGCCTCGGGAAGTCGTCGCGCGTCGTCCGATACGAGTGCACCGTCTGACGGCTGACCCCGTGCTCCAGCGCGATCTCCGAGACGGTCATCAAGCGCGGAACCCCCTCGCTGTCAGGGCTCTTGGGCACGGCAACATCCTTCCCAAACCTCTTGACGTTGTAAAGAGGTTCCGCCGCTCTGGCACTGCACCAACAGAACGGCCCCGACCGGAGCTCTCACCCTGCCGGTCGGGGCCGGACCTACCCACAACCGTGACGAAGTAGCAGGTCCGCCATGGAGCGTACCGATCAGCCCGCGAAACAGCCCAGCCACGCCGTGACCTGCCAGAGCTGCAACGGCTCCGCCGGCCGCGTCGAAACCACCACCGACGACGGCGTCATGCGCCAGACCTGGCACTCGAAGGGCTTCGGCGCCGCCGCCTGCCCCGGCGGGATCCTCGGCTGGGCTCACTCCCGCTCGGGCACCGTCGGCAACGGCCTCGGCGAGCGCACCAGCCAGGCCACGACCGGCACCACTTCCACCCAGGGCCTCACCACCGGTCAGCTCGTCGGCCTCGGCGCCACCGGCGCGGTCATCGTCGTCATCGCCGTCCTCCTCGTCGTCCTTGCCTACAGGGAGGCTGGGCGGAAGGACCGCCGTCGGATCATCGGCGGCGCCTACGTGGGCAGCACCCTGTGCCTGACCGCAGGCGTGGCCGGCGCCCTCGCCTGGCTGCCCGGAGCGCTCAACGCAGTCGGCGACGGCGTGGTTGCCGCAGTGCAGGGGGCCGGACTCCTGTGAACCGCCTTGCCCGTACCGTCGACCGCCTCGCGGACGGCTCCAGCGTCCTCGCCCGGCGCATCGGCGCCCGCATCACCGCGTGGGTGGCCCGGGCCCGCCGCGACGACCTGACCGGCTGGCGCGCCGCTCTCGGCTGCTGGCTGCGCCTGGCCGTCCTCGTCCTGGGCCTCTACGGCCTGTGGGGCCTGGTGCGCACCTTCCCGGGCCTGCTGTGGCTGCTGTCGGCCGGGTGGACGGCGGCTGCCTGGAAGCCCGGAAGGCTGCCTCCCCCGAGAGCACCGATGAGGGACCCGCCGACGGTGCTCCGGGCCCTGATGTGGAGGCGGTCCGGCGGCTGCTCCTCGACATCATGGGGACCGGCAGTGGAGTGCACCTCCGGACGGTCCTCGCGCACCTCCAGGAGCACGGCCAGTGGGAGGGCCGAAAGGTGGCCGATCTGCGCGTGCACCTGGAGCGCCTGGACATCCCCGTCGACCGCTCCGTGAAGGTGTCTGGAGTGCCGACGTGGGGGGTGCGCCGGCGGGACCTCGAAGCCCCTTCCCCGGCCGAGCCGCAGGAAGCGTCTACCGAGCCGTCTACCGCCGCCTGACCTGCACGTCTATCAGCTCACCTACCGCCTTCTACTGGCTGATCTACCCACCATCTACCGGCCGGAGCGCTCGGCGCAGGCACGAGGTAGTACCCGCATTGAGTGACTTCGGGTCACAGATCAGGAACAGCGCCTTCACTGCACCTTCACACAGGCGCATCATGCACCACATCACGCATCACCTGGGGGGACCATGAGCACACCCACGCCGCCGCAGCCGGACTTCCCGCCACCGCTCCCACCCGAGCCGCCGAAGCCCGCGAAGTCCTGTACGAACGCGATCATCATCGGGTCAGCCGCCGCCGTGATCGCCGCGATCGTCGCCACCGGCATCGTCGTCGTGCAGTCACAGGACAAGGAAAGTGCGCCGGCCACCACCACCGCATCGAGCGCCCCAGCCGAGGACCTCGCGACCACCGCCGCCGACGAGCCGGAACCGGAGCCGACGTACAGCGAGCTGGACGCCGACAGCTTCACCATCAAGCTGCGCACCACCGACCGGCAATGCTTCGGGTCGGCGGGCTGCAACATGACCGTGGAGCCGAAGCTGAGCTACCTGGGCCTCACCGACGACATCGACCCGGACGCCGTGTACGAGATCACCTACGAGATCCGCGGCGGCGACTCCGGCCCGGTCATCGAGACGGCTGAGTTGTCGGACCGGACGAGCCTGAACTACACCCCCACCGTGCTCAGCACCGCTTCGGCGAGCACGAAGGTCTCCGTGGAGATCACCGACGTGGTTGTCCAGGGGCAGTGAGGCATCGCAGGACGCACACGACAGGCCCCCGCCGGATTCGGCGGGACCTTCGCGTGACCACAGGTCCGATCGACCAGTTGGACAGACGTGGACATGCGTTTCGGGATCGAGGGTGGCCCGGCCGATGGCGGCGAGTGACGGTGCAGCCCGGCGAGCACGGCCGGCCGCCTGGCCAGATGGAGATCAGCGGCGGCACCTACGTGCTGCGGATGTGGGGAGCTGACCCCCACCCTGATGCAGACTGGCACTACTGCTGGCTGCGCGCTCAGCCGCTGAACAAGTGAATGACGCGCCGCCGTAACTTCAGGACGGCAACGCCTCCAAGCGCCGTCAACGGGGGGCCATGAACAGATCACGCACACGCAAGGACGACATCCGCCGCCTAGCCTGGCGTTCGGCTGTGGCTTTCACAGTGGGTGCCATTCTGCTGCTGCTTTCCCTGCCGAAGAGTGATGGCGTCTTCCCACCTGGCAGCCCGGCTCACTACGAGAATTTCTGGCTCGAAGCCCTCGGTGCCTCCAGCGGGCTTCTCGGTTCCTTGGGTGGGCTCTGCGGTGGAATCGCCGCAGTCATCATGGCCATGCGGACACCCAAGCCGCCTCGCGATCCTTCACGTCGACCGGATCCTGCGCCCGACCCGGACCGCACCGACGGGCCTGAGATGTAGTTGCGTTCCGGGCGATCATGCCGCATCCTGGCCTCACGTCCGGCGTGCCCGGACACGATCACTTCACCGACGGCCCCCGCAGCCACCCGCCCGGGGGCCGTTCGCGTACCCACAGACCGCCGCGCAGGGCACACCCGATCGCTCACACCGTGCGGGTTTGCTCTGGCCGCTCACCCTGCGCGACTCACACTTCGTCACAGAACAGACACACAGCCTTCACGCTGTGCTCGTGCAGCGCATGATGGCCCCTCAGCAACAACATCCCAGGGGGGACCATGCGCATCCGTACCACCATCGGCGTGCTCACCGCCGCAGCACTGCTCACGCTCACCGCCTGCGAGGGCACTGAGGACACCGGCTCGAGCAAGCCTGACGCCGTCGCCGAGGAACCCAGCGAGCAGACGAAGCAGGACACGGCCACTGCCGAGACGGACACCGAGGCCGCCGACACGGACACCGAGGCCAGCGCCGACGCTGGGTCGGAGACCGCGACGCTGCCCGACTTCACCGGCCAAGGACTCCAGGAAGCCCAGGACGGCGCGCAAGCCGCCGGCTTCTTCATCCTCACGTCATCCGACGCGACCGGCGCCGGCCGCATGCAGGTCTTCGACCGCAACTGGACGGTTTGCTCCCAGACTCCGGAGCCCGGCGAGCACCCGACGTCGACGACGGTCAACTTCGACACCGTCAAGATCGGGGAGAGCTGCTGACGCTCCCCGCACCACGACTGGCCCGGCCGTTCTCCCCATACGGCCGGGCCTTCCTCATGTCCGGGAGGTGCCATGCCGAACCAGTACGGCCGCCCGGTCACCGAAGAGGACTACCAGCGCGTCCGCGAACTGCACGCCCTCGGCATGGGCCTCAACGCCATCGCCCGCGAGATCGACCGCGCCCAGCGCACCGTGTCCGTCATCGCCGCCGAACTCGGCCTGACCTTCGACACATCGATGACCGAGGAAGCCACCCGCGCCCGCGTCGCCCAGCTCGCCGCCCTGCGCGCCGACACCGCCCTGGACCTCCACCTGGACGCGCTCAGGCTCACCCAGCAGATGTGGGAACCGGCCGTCGTGTTCAACTTCGGCGGCAAGGACAACACCTTCGCCTCCCGCGAGGTCCAAGAGCCCCCGGCCGTCGACAAGAAGGCGCTCATGAGCGCGGCCGGGATCGCCCTGGAGAAGTCCCTGAAGCTCGTGCCGCCCGCCGACGACTCCGGCGCCGAGGACGCCCAGTCCATGCTCGGCAAGCTGATGGCCGGCCTCAAGGCGGTGTACGACGAGGCCGCCGACGAGGAGGCGGAGGGTGAGTCTCCTTGATGCGCTTCCGCTGCCCCGCAAGCAGATCCGGTCCATCGTTCAGGCCGAGGCGCGCATCAACGCGTGGGAGGGTTCAGTCCGGTCCGGGAAGACGACCGCGAGTTTCGTCGCGACGGCCCCGACCGGCGGCGAGCTGGTCATGGTGGGGCGCACCCGGGACACGCTGTACCGGTACGTGATCGCTCCGCTGATGAACCCGGACCTGTTCGGCCCGCTCGCGAAGCTGATCAAGTACACCAACGGCGCCCCGATCGCCTACATCATGGGCCGCGCCGTCCACGTGATGGGGGCGAACGACGCCAAGGCGGAGCCCAAGGTCCGCGGAATGACCTGTGCGGGGGCGTACGTCGACGAGGCGACCACCCTGCCGAAGACGTTCTTCGACCAGCTGGTGGCGCGCTGCTCGGTCAAGGGCGCGAAAATCTTCACGACGACCAACCCGGACAATCCCGCGCACTGGTTCCGCAGGGACTACCTGAAGCGGCCGGCCGAGACCCGGCTCCGCGCCTGGCACTTCACCCTGGACGACAACCCATTCCTCGACCCCGAGTACGTCGCCTCGCTCAAGAGCACGTACGTGGGCCTGTTCTACCGGCGGAACATCCTCGGGCACGGGTCCAGGCCGAAGGCGCCATCTACGAGGCCTTCGACGAGCAGCGCCACGTCGTCGCCGACATTCCGCACATCAGCCGCTGGTTGTGCGACGCGATCGACTACGGCACGACCAACCCCTACGCCGACCTGTTGATCGGCCTCGGCGCGGATCAGCGGCTGTACGTCGTGTCGGAGTACCGGTGGGACTCGCGGGCGCAGCGCCGGAAGATGACCGACGTCGAGTACAGCCAGGCCCGCAAGCGCTGGCTCGCCTCCGTGGCGCAGCCGCAGACCAACGTGCTCGGAGTGCGCCCGGAGTGGACGGTCGTCGACCCGTCCGCAGCCTCGTACATCGAGCAGCTGCACCGCGATGGCGTCTCGGGCGTCACCCCGGCCGAGAACACGGTGGTGGACGGCATCCGCACGGTCGCCTCGCTGTTCGCTGGTGACCGGCTGCGTATCCACCCGTCCGCGCGCGGGCTTATCGAGGAACTCCCCGGCTACTGCTGGGCCGACGAGAAGGCCGAGAAGGGCGAGGACGCCCCGATCAAGGTCGACGACCACAGCTGTGACGCGTTGAGGTACGGCGTCCGCACGACCGAGGCCCTGTGGCGGCCGCACATCCCGATGCTCTTGGAGGCGGCCGCCTGATTCATAGTGATCGAGGGCAACGACAACTAAAGAACACCCCCGCCCGGGCCCCCCGAATAGCTTCCCCCTCCAGGAGGATCGAGCAAGTAATTGTGAGGTGGCGGTGGGGGTGATGGCGGCTCCTGACGGGCTACCTCCCCGGCAATTCGCAGAAGTTCGGTTTCTCGACTGTCTTTAGCCCCTTCAAGAAGTTTTTTGATCTCCTCAAGGTCAATCGCTCGCCCTGACTGGAGATCGCCCCGACTGGCCGTTATCACAATCCTGCTGGCACGAGCGAGGGCTTGATACATGGGCACCCTGACCAGGGAGTTCCTGTCTAGGGCACGGAAACCATCTACCTCATGGTCACCCGATGAGATCCAGATGCCGACACCAGCCGCGTGAGCGATGGCCGAGTACAGCTCTTTCCTGAGCGTATCGGATTCACTGCCGAACTCGGCATCCACGCTCCTACCGTCTAGGAGGTCTTGGTAGGCCGCAGCAATTAGGTCCAGCCATTTCCCGCTAGCCAAGCGAATAGATTCCGCGACCTCCTGCTTCTGAAGCCAGATTCGGTAAATGTGTTCACGCTGGCGATCCCTTTCCGCCTGTGCGGCAGCTCGCTCGACTGCCTTCCGCTCACTTCTGATGGTGATGCGAGCTATCAGTATCAGGGTGACGGAAGAAAGCAATGTTCCAGCAATCGTGAGCCAGTCTCCGCCATCCATGGTTCCCCCCTGCGATGCCGTACTTGGAAGCGCTCACGGCTGCCGCGCCCCCGTCTTTCATACCCAGCCACGTTGTCGATGTGAGGTGGAATGACGTGCCGCTACCAGAAAGTGACATGCCATGGCCACCCACCGACCCATGCGTACAAAACGCGATTGCCGACTGGGACGCCTGGTACTCCAATGACCCGGATCGGCTCGGCGACCTCTACCTCCACCGCGGCATCCGCGAACTGCCCGAGAACCGGCCCAGCCAGTACCGCGGCGGAGTCATCGGCGCCATCAGCCGTTGGTTCTGGGGGCAGCCCACCGAGCCCGGCCAGAAGCGCGAGAAGCTGCACATCCCGCTCGCCGGGGACATCGCCCGCACCAGCTCGATGCTGCTGTTCTCCGAGCCTCCCACGCTGACCGGCTCCAACGATGCCACGAAGAAGCGGCTGGAGAAGCTGTCCGAGCAGCTCCACCCGACGCTGCTGGAGGGCGGCGAGGTGTGCGCGGCCCTCGGCGGCGCGTACCTGAGGCTCGTCTGGGACGAGGAGATCTCGGACCCGCCATGGCTGACCGCCGTCCCCGCGGACCAGGCCGTGCCCGAGTTCGCGCACGGGCGGCTGCGCGCCTCCACGTTCTGGAAGGTGGTGGAGGTCGACGGGAACACGGTGTGGCAGCACCTGGAGCGTCACGAGCGCGGCCGGATCCTGCACGCCCTGTACGTCGGCACTCCCGGCATGCTTGGCCGCCGCGTGCCCCTCCAGGACCACCCGGCCACCGAGCCGCTCGCACGGGAGATCACTCGCGAGGACTGGATCGAGACCGGGGCCCCGAAGCACCTGACCGCCTCGTATGCGCCCAACGTCCGCCCCGCACGCGCCTGGAGAAACATCCCGGCCGCCGCCTACTGGGGGCAGAGCGACTTCCAGGGCATCGAGCCGCTCATGGACGCCCTGGACGAGACCTGGTCCAGCTGGATGCGGGACATCATCAACGGCAAGGGCCGCATCGTCGTCCCCAACAGCATGCTCGACAGCCTCTGGCCCGGGCAGGGCGCCGCCTGGAACGAGGACCGGCGGATCTACTCCGGCCTCAACATGCTCCAGCGGCCAGGCGACCCCAACCCGCTGGAGGTCGTCCAGTTCGAGATCCGCGTCCAGCAGCACATGGACACCTGCTCCGCGCTCGTCGCCGAGGCCGCCCGGCAGGCCGGCTACTCGGCGAGCACGTTCGGGGAGCGCGGGGACGGCCAGGCGGTGACCGCGACGGAGATCAAGGCCCGCGAGCGCAGGTCGCTGATCACCCGGGCGCGGAAGGCGCTGTACTGGCAGCCCGCGATCGCCGAAGCGCTCGCCGCGCAGTTGGCGGTGGAGGCCGGGCCGTTGTTCGGTGTCCGCGGCTTGGACCTGGAGCCGCCGAAGGTCGAGTTCCAGGACTCCATCAGCGAGGGCCTGGGCGAGCTGGCCACCACGGTGGAGCTACTCAACCGGGCCGAGGCCGCATCCCGGGAGACGTCGGTGCGAATCTTGCACCCGGACTGGGACGACCATCAGGTCATGGCCGAGGTCGACAAGATCCTTGGCGAGACAGGCCGAGCTGTGTCGGATCCGATGATGAGCGGCGCAGAGGGTTTCCACGGTGCGCCTCATACGATGGAGAGAGATTCTGGTGGTGCAGCCCAATAAGGGGTTCACATGTCGCCCTCACCACCGAACACGGGTCCATCCCCCTCGGCGGGCTCATCGGATTCGCAGCGAGCAAGCCGAGTCCGGAGAATTCTTGCTGCCTCACATAGCTGGCAAACGTTGCTGGCGGCGCTGGTCGCTGGAGCAGCAGCCATATTTGTAGCGGTCTTGCCCGGCGGCGGGAGCGGAGGGGGAGGCGATTCCCCCTCACCTTCGCCCAGCGAAAAATCGCAGTCGGAGGCCTTTGTCAACATCAACACGATCACACAGACAAGCGTCCTTGACCAGGCTAAGCGAGTGATCGTGACCCTTGCCGGGGACTATGGCGGACTTCGTCAGGGTTGGGCTGTCTATGCATTCGGGCAGGAGCAGACGCCCCGGGGCGCGTCCGCCACCTCTGCGTCTTGGAAAGTGCAGCAAGCAACAGTTGATCCAGAAAAGGAAAAGTGGACCGCGAAGTTTACGATCGATAAAACTCCGGTGACTATGCACTGGTCTGCTGCTTTCGGCCCTGAAAGCACAGACGAGGAATCCTGTTGCCCTACGGAAACTCCCGGCGAACCTTCAACTAGCGCACCTTCAACTAGCGAACCTTCGGCTGGCGAATCTTCAAGGCACGAAGCAGCCGAAGCCAAAGAGAACCTTAGACTTGAGGGTCCAAGAAGCGATCTCGCAGTGGCTCCCGCGCCGACAAAGACGACGGTGATCACGCCTGCCCCTTAAATGGCTCCTGCCTGGGAGGTGGCATGCCCGTCTCCCCAGCGATGGCAGAGGGCCTCGCGGCTGAGGTTGCCCGCCTCTACGAGGACGCCGAAGCAGTGCTCCTCGAACGACTCGCCGCCGCGCTCGAGGCCGACATCGAAAACCCGAGGTGGGCAGAGCTGAAGCTCGCCGCGATCGGCAACCTTCGCACCGCCGTGGAGGACGTGGCGAACGCCCTCCAGCAGGACACCAACGGCGCCGTACGCCGCGCCCTGATCGAGGCGTACAACCGAGGCCGCCAGGCCACCGTCGCCGAACTCGGGGCCCTGGACATCGGCCGGGAGCTGGTGGCCCGCGAGACGCTGCCCAACGCGCCGGCCGTGGACCGGCTCGCCGCCTCGATGGCGGCCGACACGCGGCCCGTGTACGCGCGGATCACGCGCGCGGTCGTGGACGTGTACCGGCGGATCGTGTCCGGCCCGGCCGGGAACGTCCTCCTCGGCACCATGACCCGACGGCAGGCCAGCCAGCGTGCCCTGAACCAGTTCGCGCAGCGCGGCATCACGGGCTTTCGTGGACCGCTCCGGGCGCGGCTGGGACATGGCGTCGTACGCCGAGATGGCCGTCCGGTCCGTCACCGCCCGCGCGGCCGTGGAGGGCCACGTCGATGTGCTCGCAGAGATGGGCGTGGGCCTGGTGGTGGTGTCTGACGCTCCCGTTGAGTGCCCGCGCGCCCGGTGGGAGGGCGAGGTACTCACCCTGACTGGGCCTCCCGGCCCTCAGACCGTCCTCGCCGAGCATGCCGCGCCGCCCGAGCAGCCGCGCCGCGGGCTGCTGCGCCGCCGGCCACCGACGCCCCCGGTCGTCGTCCACGTCGCCGGGAGCCTGATCGAGGCGCGCGCCGCAGGGCTGTTTCATCCGAACTGCCGCCACAGCCTCGCTGCCTACCTGCCGGGGGTGTCCACCCGGCCGCCGCACCACGCGACACCGGGGACGACGTACGAGGACACGCAGCGGCAGCGGGCGATCGAGCGGCATATCCGCCGGTGGAAGCGCGAGCAGGCCGCCGCGATGGACGAGGGCGCGCGCAAGCGCGCTGGGGCGTACATCCGCAAGTGGCAGAAGACCGCACGGGAGCACGTGGCCGCGCACCCGGAGCTGCGCCGCAAGCCGCACCGCGAGCGGATCGGCTCGGCGCGCTGACTCGGGAACACGAAAGCCCGCCCCGTCCGCAGACGGGGCGGGCTCACCGCTCTAAGAGCGAGCAGCACGCGTCCACTTGACGAACTCGGCCACGAGGCTCAGGGAGTCTCGCCGCCTACCGTCGGACAGCAACGGCCACGCGAGCCAAGTCGGAGCCAGCAGGACAACGACCAGGATGAGCGGGACCATACCCACGGCGGCCGTCAAGCCGCGCACTGTGCCAACACCGATCACGGGAATTTCCTCAATTCCGCTTCACAAGGTGATGGACAGCGAACCGGCACGCTAACAGCACCGGCGTATAGGGCTCGTAAGCCCACGTACCACTCATGGGTCCGCCACCTTGCGGACCCATTCTCATGCTCCCGGCATCCGCCGCACGGCGACCGCCGGACGATCCCGCACGGGAGACACCATGCAGCACCCTTTCAAGCACCCGCTCGCCACGCACCACGCGCTGGAGGTACTCGGCTACCGCCGCAACGGCTCGCCGATCTACGCCATCGCGGGTGGCAACGGCGAGGGCGAAGGCGGCGCCGGAGACGGAGGCGCAGCAGGCGGCCAGGGCGGAGGCGACGGCGGCTCCGGCGGCCAGGGCGGAGGAGACTCCGGCCAGGGCTCCGTCGACGGCGGCCAGGGCGGCACAGGCTCCGGGGACGGAGACGGCACGGACTGGAAGGCCGAGGCGCGCAAGTGGGAGAAGCGCGCCAAGGACAACCACAGCGAGCTGGAGTCGCTCCGCACCGCGAACATGAGCGAGCAGGAGAAGGCCATCGCCGAGGCGGAGAAGGCAGGCCGCACGGCCGCCGCATCCGAGTACGGCCAGAAGCTCGCCGCCGCAGAGTTCCGCGCGGCCGTCGCCGCCGCAGGCATCGACCTCGGCGAAGCGGCCGAGTACATCGACATCTCGCGGTTCGTCGGCGACGACGGCGAGGTCAACGTGGCCGCCATCAAGAGCGCGGTGACGAAGTTCTCCAAGCTCGCCCCCGCCAAGGGCCCCGGCCGCTCCGGCGGCGACCTCGGCGGCGGCTCCGGCCACCAGGCGCCCACCCTCGACCAGCAGACTGCCCAGGCCAAGGCCGACGGCAACTGGCGGCTCGCCATGCAGCTGGAGAACTCCAAGCTGCCCGGCCTCGCCGCGACACAGCAGCAGTAGACACGGGCCCGGCCATCGCCGCGCCCCGACACCCGTGAAGGAGAGTGGCCATGGCCGGCATCACCGGACTCGGCACCACCTACAACCTGCCCAACTACACGGGCATCCTCCACAGCCTCACCCCGGCCGACACGCCGTTCTTCTCCGCGATCGGCGGCCTGACCGGCGGTGGGCAGACGGACTCGATCGAGTTCGAGTGGCAGACGTACGACCTGCGCGCAGCGGCGCAGAACGCGAAGCTGGAGGGCGCGGACGCGCCGACCGGTCAGGAGCGCGTGCGGGCGAACGTCTCCAACATCGTGCAGATCCACCACGAGACGGTGGAGGTCAGCTACACCAAGCTGGCCGCGACCCAGGCGAAGGCCGGCATCAACAACGCCGAACGGAACCCGGTCACCAACGAGCTCGACTGGCAGGTTGAGCAGATGCTGAAGCAGATGGTCCGCGACATCGAGTTCAGCTTCCTGCGCGGCACATACAACAAGCCGGCGGACAACACCGTTGCCCGGCAGACCCGTGGCCTGCTGGAGGCCATCGTCACGAACGTGGTCGCTGGTGGGGCTGCCACGCTGACGGAGGACATGGTCCTGGACCTGCTCGAGTCGGTGTGGGACAACGGCGGCATCCAGGAGTCGGAGACCGCGACGCTGCTGTGCGGCAGCGTCCACCCACCGGCCTGATCGACGCCGTCACCGCCTTCACCTGGGCCAACGGCGACTTCATCCGTGTCACCGCCAAGTACGAGGCCGCCTGACCATCCTTCACCCCGAGCCCCAAGCCCCGAGCCGCCCGGCTGGGGCCTTTCTCATGTCTGGAGGCCCCATGGCCATACCCCTGTCCGCTTCGAGGCTGGTGGAGATCCTCCGCGCGGAGGGTCTGACGGTCCACGAGGTCCGCTGGTGGCGCACCCACAACCGCAACAGCAAGGGGCCCTGGGGCCCGGTTAACGGCGTGATGATCCACCACACCGTCACCTCCGGCACCGCGGCCTCGGTCGACATCTGCTACGACGGCTACAGCGGCCTGCCCGGGCCGCTGTGCCACGGCGTCATCGATATGCAGGGCCACGTGCACCTCGTCGGCAACGGCCGCGCCAACCACGCCGGGAGCGGCGACGGCGACGTCCTGGCCGCCGTCGTCGACGAGCGCTCCCTGCCCGCCGACAACGAGACGGACACCGACGGCAACCGCCACTTCTACGGCTTCGAATGCATCAACCTCGGCAACGGCCGCGACCCGTGGCCCGCCGAGCAGCTGCTCGCCATCGAGAAGGTCTCGGCAGCGATCTGCCGGTACCACGGCTGGAACGAGCGCAGCGTCATCGGGCATCTGGAGTGGCAGCCCGGCAAGGTCGACCCGCGCGGCTTCACCATGACGTCGATGCGCAGCCGCATCCGCGCGCGCCTCGGCAAGAAGCCCACCCCGGGCGGCAGCTCCGGCTCGGCCGGCGTGACGTACACCGTGCGCAAGGGCGACACCCTCTGGTCGATCGCCCGCGCGCACGTCGTGACGGTCCCGGCCATCGTCGACGCCAACGACCTCGACGACCCGTCCAGCATCAGCGTCGGGCAGAAGCTCAAGATCCCGGGCGGGACGACCACCACGTACAGGGTGACCCGTGGGGACACCCTGTGGTCGATTGCCGCCAGCCGCCTCGGTGACGGCTCCCGCTGGCGCGAGATCGCCACCCTCAACCGGCTCAAGGACGCCGACGACCTGAGCATCGGCCAGACGCTCAAGCTCCCCAAGAAGTGAGGAACACGCCATGGCTGCACCCGTAGATAAGAAGGTCAGCGCGGCCACCGCCGCCGCATACGTCGGCAGCACGGGCCTGCTCGCCTCGCTGGAGGCCGTCCAGGACCACGCGGAACTGGTCGGGTGGATGCCCCCCGCGCTGGCCCCGTTTCGTCCTCGCCCTGGTCCCGGCCGCCATCACGTTCGTGTCCGGCTGGGCCGCCAAGCACAGCCCGCGCGGGGTGATCGAGTGACGGTGCCCGAGGCGTCCGTCGCGGTCGAGCTGGAGCGGCTCCGCGGCACGGTCTCCACCGGCTTCGCCGAGGTGAAGGGCTTCCTGTCCGTGCTGGTCGAGCGCTCCACCCGCAACGAACAGGACCTCAAGCAGCTACGCGAGGACACTGACAAGGCCATCGTGGCACTCACCACCACCCAGGTCGAGGCGCTCAAGACGAGACGCTGGCCGCTCCAGACCGCCAGCGTGCTCGTTGGCGTCGGCGCCCTGGTCGTCGCCATCATCGCCCTCTTCCTCCGCTGAAACGGTTGCCCCCTCTCGCCTTCGGGCGGGAGGGGGCGTTTCTGCGTGTCTGGATACGCTGCTTCCATGATCCGCGCAGTGATCTTCGACGTCGGTGAAACCATCACCCGTGATGACCGGTACTGGGCATCCTGGGCCGACTGGCTCGACGTCCCCCGGCACACCCTGTCCGCCCTCGTCGGTGCCGTCGTCGCCCAGGGACTCGACAACGCAGAAGCCCTCCGACTTATCCGGCCCGGCATCGACGTGGCTGCCGAGTACGCCGCACGTGAAGCGGCCGGACGCGGCGAGCACATCGAGGAGACGGACCTGTACGACGACGTCAGGCCCGCGCTCGCCGCACTGCGCGACCTCGGGGTCCGGGTTGTCATTGCGGGCAACCAGACCACCCTCGCGGGTGAACTCCTGCGGGCCCTGAGTCTTCCGGCCGACCTGGTGGTGACCTCCGGCGACTGGGGCGTGGCCAAGCCCTCCGCGGAGTTCTTCCAGCGGGTGATCGACGTCGCCGAGGCGGCGCCCGTCGACACGGTGTACGTCGGCGACCACCCCGCCAACGACGTGATGCCCGCGGCAGCGGCCGGACTACGTACCGCGCACATTCGGCGCGGCCCATGGGGGCACCTGTGGGCCGACGACCCGAACGTCATGGCGACCGCCGACTGGCGCATCGACAGCCTCATGGACCTGGCCGCGATCGTGAGCCAATAGGTTGCCCCGCCCAGTCGCCACCGGGCGGGGCAAGCCGGTACCCGCGGCGTGACGCCGCAGCTACCTTCGGAGTGGACGCACCGAACGGAGCCAGTATGCCCAGCGCCAGCATGCGTGAGGTAGGCCAACGCATCGCCACCATCCGCCGCGCCCGCCGGATGACACAGGCCGAACTCGCCCGAGCCGCCTTCGTCTCCCTAGCCACCGTGAAGGCCATCGAGCGCGGCGCCCGCGCCCCGAGCGACGACACACTCGACTCGCTCTCAGGAGCCCTCAGCGTCGACCCCAGCCACATAGTCACAGGCAGCACCCGCACAGACAGCCGCGTCCACGCCGCCATCCCTGCCATCTCTGCGGCGATCGCCGCCTACGACATCCCCACCGACGCGGAGCTTTGCTCACTGCACGAACTCGCCCAGGCGGCCGACACCCTGGTGCAGTGGCGGCTTGGCGCCCAGTACGCCCGCATCGCCGAGCGCGCACCGAAACTCCTCGCCGACACCCTCACGGCGCTGCACCACACCTCGGGCGCCGACCGGCTTCGCGCCGCCCACCTGCTCGCGGTGGCCGCGCGGTCCGCTGACGCCGTCGCCTACAAGTACGGCCACCGCGACCTATCCGCCCGCCTCGTCGAGCTGATGCGGTGGGCCGCCGATCAGACGGACGACCGCATCGCCCAGGCCACAGCCGCCTACGTTCGCACCGAGACGTTCTTCGCCGCCCGCGCCCACACGCAAGGTCTCGCCGCGCTTGAGCGGGCCATTGACGCCAGCCCCAGCCCACTCGGCCGGGCCGCAACCGCCGCACGTGGGGCACTGCACATGCGGGCCGCCGTCATCGCCGGACGCGCCGGCGACGCCGACGCCGCAGCCCTGCACCTCGCCGACGCTCGCCGCCTGGGCGACACGCTCACCGAAGGCGCCTACAACGGCACTGCGTTCGGCCCGGACTCGGTGCGTGCCCACGAGGTGTCCGTGGCGATCAGCCTGGGCCGAGACCATGTTCAGCGCGCCCTCAACGTGGCGGAGGAGTGGACGCCCCCAGAGTCCCTGCCGGCCGAGCGGCAGTCCGGGTTCTGGATCGAGCTGGCCCGCGCCCAGGTCTGGGCCGCGAGCCCTGACGACGCCTTCGAGTCACTGAAGGTCGCTCGGCACATCGCGCCGCAGCACACCCGCGAGCACCCGTGGGCCCGCGAGGCCGCCGCGACGGTCCGCCGCCTGAAGAGAGCAGACGCCGAGTCACTGACTAGCTTCGCCGACTGGATCGGCGCCATCTGAGGGGATACACGCTGTATCCCTTGCACCCCTTGTAACGGACCATTATCTGTCCGTAGCCACGCAACGGACAGATGGGAGCCGTGGTGAGCACCCGCACCGAGCCGCTAGTCACGGTCCAAGGGCACGTGAGCATCGCCCGTCTGCACGGCCGGGCTTGCTGGTACTGCGGCGCCGTCAGCCGCGCCCTGTGCCCTGCAGGCCGCGCCCGGCGAGAGGCCGGCCGACTGTGGAACATCGTGTCCTGCGGATGCCACAAGGCGCCCATGTTGACTGCTGCGCGGGAGAGCTGATGAGGGCTGTGGAAGCTTCCAACACCAGGGCCCTCACGCTGTTGCCGCTCCCTAAGGTGTCCAACCTGACTGGGGTACAGACCCGCGGCGCGTCCTGCGCCTGGTGCCAGACCCCGCTCACCATCGAGACGGCCGTCGACCTCGGCGAGCGCCCCGGGCCCGGCGGGGTGACCATCTTCCCCCGCGGCTGCTGCACATGCGTCCGGTCGGTCGCGGACCGCGTGTACAAAATCCACGTCGCGAAGTGCAGCCAGTGCCTCCGCAACCAGCACTGCCCCGACCGCGACGGCCTGCGCCATCTCGCATCGGAGAGCGCGCCGTGACGTGGAAGCCGAAGCCTCCGCCGCCTACCGAGCTGACCTACGGCCAGTACTCGGGCTGGAACTGCTGCTGGTGCAACGCCTCACTCCGAGAAGGCGGTGTGAGCGCAGGCGTGTCCCGCGGCGGCGTCGAGGCCTATGGGCTCGACACGCAGGTGTATGCCTGCGGCCCCCGGTGCCCACAGCGCCCCAAGAGCCCCCGTTCGCCCCGTACCCCATGAGCACCGGGGTGGGCGGGTCCAGCGCCTCACACCAGAGGCGTCGTCCACAAGAGGAGGAAGCACGTGACCATCGCGTTGGAACGTCCCGTGGGCACCACCGACCCGATCACCCTGGTTGACCCCGAGGTGACCAACCGGCTCGCCCTTCGCATCACCACCGACCACCCCGACATCGGCGGGGCGACCGCCCGCCGCATCATCGGCCAGGCCGCCGCGTTCGTCGCCGCTTCCGGGCAGCAGCCCGGGCAGTCCCTCGCCCCGAGCAAGCTGGTCGACATCGGGTGGCACGCGTTCATCCTGCACACCCTCGACTACGCCGACTTCTGCCAGCAGGTCGTCGGCCAGTTCGTGCACCACGTACCCACCGCGAAAGCGCCCGGCGGCAGCGCCGAGACCCGACAGCGCACCCTCGCAGCCATCACGGCGGCCGGGTACACCATCGACCACGACCTGTGGGGCAGCTCGGCGGACTGCAACCAGTGCCACGCCGGATGCACCGACAGCCCCAACACGTAGCAGCGCGCCCATGCAAGACTCCAGCCGTCCGGTGTCTCCACCGGACGGCTGGCCCGAAGAGCGGAGCTTGAGGTGACGGACACAGCGATCGCCTGGGACACGTACTCGCGGCAGCGGCCCGAACGCCGGCCGGTGAACGCGGCTGGCGAGACGACCTGGTTCAACTGGACCCAGTACCCCGACCACGGGCCTGGATCTGAGCTCTTGCGCCTGCCGCCCGGGGGCCGCGCACTGGACCTCGGCTGCGGCAAGGGCGGCAACGCTGCGCACCTGGCCGCGATCGGCATGCGCTCCGTCGGTATCGACGTCTCGACCGCACAGCTGCACTCAGCCGAAGAGCGCTGGGAGTGCTTCACTGGCCTGGAACTCCACCAGGTCGACGCTGTCAGCTTCCTGCGGGAGACGGCGGAGCCCTTCGACGCGGTGTACTCGGTGTACGGGGCGCTCTGGTTCACCGACCCGGCCCGGCTGCTGCCTGCTGTACATAAGCGTCTGCGCCCTGGCGGTCGGCTGGTGTTCTCGCAGCGGCCTCCCGTCGAGGGCTGCTACGGCTGCCAGGCCTCGTACATTCCGCGTGGCCCGGACGAGGACCCGCTCGTCGTGAAGCGGTGGGACTACGAGCCCGACGCGTGGGAGCAGCTGCTGGCTGGGCACGGCTACATGGACGTACGAGCGATGGTTCTGCCAGCGCCGCCCGGGCCGCGCACGGTGGGGACGCTGATCGTCCAGGCTCGCGCGTGACTCAGACCGGCCCCGCTCGTCTGCTGCCCCCGTGGCGGATGGGCGGGGCCTCCTGGTCATCGGACGAGTTCAGCGAGGGGCACTCTCAGGGCGTCGGCGATGAGGAGCAGCTCGGTGAGGCTGGGGGCGCGCTGAGCGGTCTCGTACCGGTGGATCGTCTTGTGGTCGAGGCCGACGCGCTCGCCCAGCTGGACCTGGGAGAAGCCTGCATGTCGGCGGGTTTCGCGGATGCGGTCCCCGATGACCCTGCGGCGGGCTAATACCCAGTCGGGCAGGGGGTCGATTGGCACCCGATAAAGCTGTAACGATCATGACGCCGCGTCTTTACCCGTATGGGTAAATATCGCGAGCACGATGGGGAAGGCGTGTGTTAGGGACTGCCACCCCCCAGCGCATACGGATGACGCCCGGTGTACCTCTGTCCGCCGGAATGCGTCGTTCCTGGCTCTGACTCCGGTCAGAGCAAGCCGCCCCACCCCGCGCACGGGGTGGGGCGGTCTACGTTTGTACGAGCGCCCCCCGCCGATCCGCTCGGCGGGGGTCGCCGCCCGCGGGCCAGGCCTCCCCGCCCGAGTCCCGCAGGTGGCGACGAGCCTCTGTCTGGCGCGCGAGGGGAGTCACGCCGTCCTCGTCTGTGCTGGCAGCCTATGACGCCTGCCCGGTAGATCAAGTCCCCCGCACAGGCGATGACAAATTCATGATCACTTGGGGGTGTGGACTCTATGCGGACTTTGATCATGAAAGCGCCCTCCGGGATGTGGTCCCGGAGGGCGTCTGACCTGCAGTGGAGCCTAGGGGAGTCGAACCCCTGACATCTGCCATGCAAAGACAGCGCTCTACCAACTGAGCTAAGGCCCCGGAAGAGGAACGTCCGCCCGGAGGAACCACGTCCCGGTCGGCGTCGGAGACCAGAGTACCGGGTCACCCCCGTGATTCCGCAAAAGGATTGGGGGTCCCCGTCGCCGACCACTCTCCGTAAGATGCTCGGCGTGGTTCGCTACCGCGAACCGCCGTACTTGGGGAAGCGATGGGGAGACGCAATGGACGCCGCACAGCAGGAAGCCACCGCAAGAGCGCGGGAACTGCAGCGGAACTGGTACGGGGAGCCGTTGGGGGCGCTCTTCCGTAGGCTGATCGACGATCTTGGTCTCAACCAGGCTCGTCTCGCGGGGGTTCTGGGACTGTCCGCACCGATGCTCTCGCAGCTGATGAGCGGTCAGCGGGCGAAGATCGGCAATCCCGCTGTGGTGCAGCGGGTGCAGCTGCTTCAGGACCTGGCGGGGCAGGTCGCGGACGGCAGCGTGAGCGCGGCCGAGGCCACCGAACGCATGGAGGAGATCAAGAAGTCACAGGGGGGCTCGGTGCTCAGCAACACCACGCAGACGACGAGCAGTTCGGGGGCGCCCACGGTCAAGCGCGTCGTCCGGGAGATCCAGTCGCTGCTGCGCTCGGTCGCGGCGGCGGGCGACATCATCGACGCCGCGGAGACCCTCGCCCCGACGCACCCGGAACTGGCCGAGTTCCTCCGGGTGTACGGCGCCGGCCGCACCTCGGACGCGGTCGCGCACTACCAGTCCCACCAGAGCTGACCCCGCCTCCCGGCTGCCGAAGGGGGTTCGGCACCGGGCGTCGGGTGAGGTGAAGGGGGCCGCGTCACGGTACGGGCGGGCACGAGGGGGCGTGTGCCGTACGGGGGAACCGGTCGACGCGAGGGGGCGTGTATCGCTCATCGGGGGAGCCAAGGGGAGCCGTTTCGCCCGTCGGGGAGTCGTAACGCTCACCGAGGGGGAAGCAAGGGGGGAGACCACAGGGGGAGGAGCGACGTACAGCCATGGGTGAGGTGTTCGCCGGCCGGTACGAACTGGTCGATCCGATCGGACGCGGAGGGGTCGGCGCCGTCTGGCGCGCCTGGGACCACCGCCGCCGCCGCTATGTGGCCGCCAAGGTCCTGCTCCAGAGCGACGCGCACTCGCTGCTGCGCTTCGTCCGCGAACAGGCCCTGCGGATCGACCACCCCCATGTGCTCGCCCCCGCCAGCTGGGCCGCCGACGACGACAAGGTCCTCTTCACCATGGACCTGGTCGCCGGCGGCTCACTGGTCCACCTAGTCGGCGACTACGGCCCTCTGCCGCCGGCCTTCGTCTGCACGCTGCTCGACCAGCTGCTGGCGGGGCTGGCCGCGGTGCACGCGGAGGACGTCGTGCACCGCGACGTCAAACCCGCCAACATCCTTCTGGAAGCCACCGGTACGGGCCGGCCGCGGCTGCGGCTGTCCGACTTCGGCATCGCCATGCGGCTGGGCGAGCCCCGCCTCACGGAGACCAACCTCGTGGTGGGGACGCCCGGTTATCTCGCGCCCGAGCAGATGTTGGGCGCGGAGCCGGACTTCCCCGCCGACCTTTTCGCCGTGGGCCTGGTCGCGCTGTACCTGCTGGAGGGCGCCAAGCCGGACAGCAAGGCGCTCATCCAGTACTTCGCCGAGCACGGAACCCCCGGTGCGCCCAAGGGCATTCCGGAGCCGCTGTGGCAGGTGGTGGCCACGCTGCTCCAGCCGGACCCGCAGGCCCGGTTCCGCACGGCCACGGGGGCACGCAAGGCGCTCGCCGCCGCCGTGGAGCTCCTGCCCGAGCCGGGCCCGGACGACGAGCTGATCGAGATCTTCGACCAACTCGGCCCGCTGCCCCCGGGGTTCGGGCCGAACGGACCACTGGAGAAAGCCCGGGGTCTGCGACCGAGAGAGGACGAGCCGCCCGGCCCGGCGACGGACGAGGAGAGCTCCGGTCCGGCAGCCGACCAGCAGCGGTACGGTTCCGCAGCCGACCAGCAGCGGTACGGTCCGGCGGCCCAGGAGCCACCCCGGCAGGACGCCCAGGCCCCCTCGGGAACGGAGGCGTCGGCGTCGTGGCAGGGCTCCGCCGCGCCCGGCGACGGCGACGCCTGGTCCGACCCGGGCGCAGCGGTCGTACAGCCCGGCTCCGGCCAGGACACCGCGCCACCGGCGGCCCCCGCTCAGCCGCCCTCCATGTCGGACACCGGCAGCTTCCACCTGCCGCCGCCCCAGGCCACCGCCACCAACTCCGCCACGCCGGGCGACGCACAGGGCGATCCACCGGCCTCACACCAGCAGGCCCTCTACTCCCCCTACGACCCCACACACGCCCTGTCCCCGTCCCAGCCGCTCCCACCGGCGTACCCGAACCACGCGGGTTATCCCGGTCAGTCGCTGCCCCCCGCAACCCAGCAGCACACCAACACCTCCACGGCCCCCTACACCGCCCAGACCCCGCAGACCCCGACCCCGCAAGTCCCACCGTCCGGCCAAGGGACTCCGTCCGGCCAAGGGACTCCGTCCGGACAGGGCACTTCACGGCACCGAGCACACCGCCCGCCCCGCCGCCCCGGTCCCCCGGCCAAGGTCGCGGTCCCGCTCCTGCTCCTCGCCCTGGCCTGCTACGCCGTGGGGTTCTGGGCCCTGACCCGCATCTGAGCACGCGTGAGCACCAGCCCGGGCGGCCGCCCGGCTCCCTCACCCGGCGCCTACCCGGTGCTCCTCCGCCGAGCCACCACGGTCCACACCCCGAGCCCCACCAGCAGCGCGCTCCCCGTGCCGATGCCGCCTACCGCGACGACCCGCATCGCCGTGTCGTCACCTCCGGCCACGCCCTCGGCCGCCGCCTCCCGGTCCTGGTCCGAGACCTCGAAGACACCCTTCGGCTCGGACTCGCCCACGTAGTCGGGCCCGCCCCGCGCCGCCCCGCTCACCCGGACCCGCAATGTCATCGGGAACGGCCCGTCCCCGAAGGTGTCGGCGACGCTCTCGGCGAGGTGGGCGACGAGGTAATAGGAGCCGGCGAAGCGCACCGCAGCGACCCGGCCGACGGCGGCGTAGCGGTTGGCGTGGTCGACCGGCGGCAGGATGGGCAGGCTGCCGGACTTCTGGCCGCCGTCGTAGCCGACGCCCACGTCGGCGACGGGGCCGCGCGCCGGGTTGTACAGGGCCAGGTCCAGCGCGTCGGGCGCGTAGCCGGTGCCGCCGGAGGCCGAGCTGCCCAGGTCGGCGGTGACGTGGAGCTGCTGGCCCCAGTCGACCGGCACCTCGTAGAAGAGCGTCTCGCCGGGCCGGATGTCGTCCCGCCAGACCCCCTGGTCCAGCGGGGTCGCCCCGGCGAACCCCGCACCGCCCCGGCGGTCCTCCGCCTCCCCTTGGAGCGGCTCGGGCGAGGCGGAGTTCCACACCTCGGGTGCGCTGGTCGGCCCGGTCTTCGCCGTCCGGGGCTCCGTCATCGCGACGAGTTCCAGGTCCCAGGCGTCGGGCGAGGAGCCCTCGCCCTTCGGGTCGACGCGCTCGACGGACACGTAGTAGGCCCCGGCCTCCCGGCACAGCGGCTTGGTGGGCGAGATCTCGCGCCGGCCCCATGCCGCGATCGGGTGCGGACTGCGGGCGGCGCCGAAGCTCGCCGTGTCGACGGAACAGGGGGCGCCGTCGTCGTCCTGCACGGACACCTTGAGCCCGTCGATGACGGAGACGGTACTGCCGGGGGAGGGGACGGCCGTGACGGAGACGTACGCGTTCGAGGTGGCGTCGAGCTGGAGGCGGTAACTGACCTTGCCGCTGCTCGGGAGGGAGCTCTTGTAGGCCGTGCCGGGCGTCAGCGCCACGGCGTCAGCGGTGCTCCTCGCCCCCTCGATGTGCCGGGCGTCGTCGGCGAAGGCGTACGGACTCGGCGACTGAGCCGCCGTACCGGACGCCCCGGCGGCGGCCGGGGCGGCCTGGCCGGGCACCACGGCGGCCGTCGTACCCAGCACCACCGCCACGACGCCCAGGCGCACGAGCACCGACGGACGACGGCCGCGCCACGCGCCCGCACGCCCCCACGCCGTACGACACCGTCCCCTCACGCGCCACCCCTCCCGTCACCGGACCGCAGAACCGCCGTGCGCCCTCGAACCGTGGAACCGTGGCCCATCCTGCCCCGCCGCCGCGCCCGGCACCCCGCCGTCCGCGCAAACACACAAAACCCCGACCGCGAGGCGGCCGGGGTGTGCTCGGTATGGGATGTCGTGACTCACGAACCCGTGGGCACGGAGTCAGTCGCCTCCGTCCACAGATCCTGCTCGGCGCGATCCGCCTGGATCTGGCGGTACACGAGGAGCCCGCCGATGGCGGCCAGTGCGACCAGGAGAAGCTTCTTCACCGCGCGACCTCGTCTTTCCTTGACGTAGGGGACCTCTGGCGCCCGACTATACACACCGACCGATACCGATCGGTGACCTGAGTCGGCCCTCAACTCCCGTCCGGGGAACCGCGATAGCAGCGGAGTCCGCCACTCCAACCGGAGAGTGATCACACGCCGACCGACGGTTACTTCGACCCCTCTCGCCCCTTTCCTCACCTTTTCGCACCTCTTGCGCCCATCCGGGTGGTGTTCATCCGAACATCGACGCGCCACGGGCGTCGGTCCACCACTTCTCGGCCCCCATACACATCATGAGGAAAGTACGCAAATCGCCCGACCCGAAAGTGAGGGGTTATGGCCCGGAACAAGGTCATGAAGCTCTGGACCGCCATCGTCACCGCCTTCCTCGCCCTGTGCACGGCGCTCGGATTCGTCACCACGACCGCCGCGGCGGCGGTACCGCAGACCGAGCAGGAGCGCAACAGCGCGCTCATCCCGCAGCAGCGGACGGCACCGGCGGCGGCCGCCCCCAGGTCCTTGTCCTACGCCAGGGCCCTGCCCCCCACGATGAAACAGCGCATCCACGCCGAGGCCCACGGCAAGTCCCCCAGCTGCCGCCACCGCACGCTCGCGGATACGACGGCGTCCCCCACCGCCCACTGCCCCGTCGACGACACCGAGGCCGACCCGGCGGACCATCTCACTCCGCTCCAGCGCTGAGATCACCGGCATCTCCCGGCGATCCGCGTACAGGCCCGGCGGCTCCCAGGAGCCGCCGGGCCTTCTTCGACGAGTGATGTCAGCCCTTGGAGAGCGTGACCTGTGACTCCTGCTGTCCGGTGTCGACCGTCACCGGGTAGTCCCGGTCGTCCGCCCGGGCCCTGCTGCGTATCGTCGCGGCACCGGGCTGGAACGAGGTGCCGGGCTCCTGGCTGGTGAGGCTGACCGACCAGGGGACGGGCGCACCCGGGGTGCAGGCCACGGTCGTCTGGTAGGACGCGCCCGGCGTCCCCTTCTTCTGGATCTGGAAGACCTGCCCGTTGAGCGAAACGCTCGCGGGCTTGTTGCACGTCACGGTGCCGCCGACGGTGACCCGCCCCTCCGGCACCTCCACCGTGCCCTCGGGGTCGACGGTCATCCCCATGGCCAGTTCGGCCGGAGGCTCGGGCATGACCGCGTGCACCGCACCGCGCAGCGGCACCGTCGAGCCGTTGCAGTACTGCTCGAAGGTGGCGTCGAGCTCGCTGATGTAGCCGTAGGGGCCGAAGGCGATGTGCTCGATGGTGAAGGAACCGGAGTTGGTGTTGCACCACTTCTCGGTCCCGTTGTCGGTCCCGCTGAACACCAGTTCCGGATCCTCCGGCTGGGCGTCGGGCCACTGCTTCGCCCCGGTGTACGTGGTGCCCTCGGTCAGCTTCTGACCGTCGGGGGCGGCGACGATGAGCCGCCAGAGCGTGCCCTGCTCCGCGTCCACCGCGACGGTCAGGCTGTTCCCGTCCGTGCTGCCCTGGACGTCGAACATCTGGACCGCTCCAGCCGTGTACTCGTACGACTGACCTCCGGATATGGGCTCACCCGCGTCGCCGCTGAAGCTCAGCGTTCCCGACGCCGCGCTGTAGGCCTGCGCGGTGCCCGCCAGCGGTGCGACCGCGAGCGCGGCCATCGCCGCGACAACCCCCACCGTCCGGGCCAGGACGCGTCTGGGCATGGTGCTTCTCGTCAAGGTTCCCCCCAAGGGAATGACTCCGGGGAGGCCGGCCGGCCTCACTCAAGAAGCGCTGGGACGTCGGCAAGCGTCACAGGAGCCTCATAGGCAACGCACGCGCTTCCCGGGGTACTTCCCGATCCCCTGTCCCCCACGAAGTCGCACGACGCAAGCGGGGCAGGACGAACGAGTACAGACGCCCCCAGGCGGCCCAACAGCGCATGCGCGGTCGGGGAGCGAGAGATGTGCTGGACACGTCCCGACCGTCGACACAGGGAGTAAACCAATGCGTCTGCCTACCATCGCCGCAGCCGCCGCTTTGGCTTTGACCGGTGCCCTCTCCATCGTGGGCACGACGGCCGCCCACGCCCAACCCGAACCACCTACCCCACCCGCCGTGGTCGTCCCTCCGCCCAACGTCGTCGTCCCTCCTGGAGCCGTGGTCATCCCTCCCCCCAACGCAGTCGTCCCTGCTGGAGCCGTGGTCGTCCCTCCGCTCGGGGAGATGCCTCCCGGGCAGGACGGCTGAGGAACCCACCCGGTCGCTTGCCCGGACCGCGACATGCGCCGGGCGACAGGGGGTGGAGGATTTGCGGGGCAATAGCGGGGCAACAAGATCAACACATGTAGAAGCCCGGTAGTCCTGGAGACCTACCGGGCTTCTCACCTGGCGCTTTGCCGATGTGGGGCTAACAGGATTCGAACCTGTGGCCTCATCCTTATCAGGTCGATCATGGGACCCCTGGAACATCGGCCAACTCGTCTCCCGCCTCGACTGGCTGTCCGTCGAGGCTCGGCGGTGTACGCCGCTGTCCGGCCTTGTTGGTGTCAGGTACTGGTGTCAGCGATGAGGGACGCTCATGACAAACCCAACACAGCCTACTAAGCGGCTCCGCCGAAGTCTGCTGCTGATCCGCACCTGCGGTACAAACCTGGCCGCTCCTGGTGAACGGGGCTCGGGGGTGAGCTTGTGACAAGATCGCGGGATGCTGCGACTCACCGATTTCATTGTCGACTGCCCGGACACGATGAAGCTGGCGGCTTTCTACTCCGAGGTGACGGGCCGTCCGATCAAGAAAGGCAGCTCCGCGGACTGGGCTGGCATCCAGTTCGGCGAGATCGAGCTGGCATTCATCCGGGTGGATGACTACCGCGCTCCGCAGTGGCCCGACACCGAGCACCCCAAGCAGTTCCACCTCGACTTCGAAGTGGACGAGATCGAGTCCGAGCAGCGCCGCGTCCTCGACCTCGGCGCGACGCTGAGGCAGGACTTCATCGGCCCCAACGGCTACGGCTGGCAGGTCTACACCGACCCGATCGGCCATCCCTTCTGCCTGTGCCGCAACAAGGGCGTCATCTGGACCGACCAGGGCCCGATCTGGCCCAAGCGCGACTAATTAGCCGCCCACTTCCTCACCACCACTCGTCCCAGCTCCCATCCCGTCTGCCGTCGACCCACAAACCGTGGAGCGGGCGTGGTCCCTGGCGTCCAGGTGGAGCGCGCCACTGTACGAACGACCTGGACGCCATGGGCCGCGTCTGCTCGGCTCTGCCTGGGTCGATGGCGGGCAGGATGGGAGCTCCCCCGCGCACGCCACTACTCCGCCGGCACTCGCGAACGGCGCCCCCGCCATCACGGTCCGGCTCGCCCGGCACACCTGCGACACCCTGCTCGCCTTCCTGAAGGCACCCCACGGTGGCTCAGGCGATCCTCCGGCACAGCCAGATCAGCATGACCATGGACGTCTACACGCACGTGGTCGGCGACAGTGAGCGGGAAGCGGTCGGCATGCTCGCGGAGCTGCTGGAAGATCCGCTCATCGGCTGACCACCGCTGTTGGTGTCAACCGTAGGTGTCAAAAGACCCCCAGCCGTATCGACTGGGGGTCTTCTCGCTGGTGGGGCTAACAGGATTTGAACCTGTGGCCTCATCCTTATCAGGGATGCGCTCTAACCAACTGAGCTATAGCCCCGCCGCGCTCTGCGGTGTGTGTCCCGCGCGCTGACCCCTGAAGATTAGCGCACGACATGGGCAGTCCCAAAATCGGTTGTCGGGACAACGTCAAAGGACGTCACTCGTCCTCGGCGAGCGTCAGCTCCACACCGCCCACGAAGCCCGCGGAGAGGTTGTAGATGAACGCGCCGAGCGTCGCGAGAGCCGTAGCCAGGACGACGTCGATGACCGCGATGATCGACGTGAACATCAGGACGTTGGGCAGCGACAGGAAGGCCTGGAGGTCGAAGCCGTTCGACTCGTTGGAGCCGGTCGCCTCGGAGATCGTGCCGCCGACCGTGGAGAAGACGCCCATCGCGTCCATCACCATCCACAGCACGGCGGCCGCCACGATCGTGCAGATGCCCAGGGCGATGGAGAGCAGGAAGCTGACCTTCATCACCGACCACGGGTCGGCCTTGGCCACGCGCAGGCGGGCCTTGCGGACGCGCGGCGTGGTGCGCGCACCCGTGCGCGGACGCCGTACGGCAGCGGCGCCGGCACCGGCCGCCGCCGGCTGCGCCGGGTAGGCCTGCGGCGGGTGGTACGGCCCGGCCTGCTGCTGTGCCTGCCGTTCCCCCGGCAGGGGGGAGGCCGTCTGTCCGGCGGTGCCCTGCTCCTGCGCGGCCGGCTCGGGCTGCGGCTGGGCGCCGGACGCGGACGGGCCCGCTCCAGCGGTCTGCTGCTGGGTCTGCGGACCTCTGGTGTCCGTCACAGTTCCCCCCTGTGATCCATGCGTGTCAGGCGAGGGCGAGTCCTTGGTCGGGGACTTGATCGCCTTCAGGTTGGTCGTGTGCGGGTCCGCCGCACGCGCGGCGGAGCCACGGCCGCCGTCGTCCGTGTCCGTACCCTTCGAGGTACCGGTCGGTCCGGCGCCCGTGGCTCCGCTCACGCTGACTCACTCCTCGTGCTACTCGGGCGAGGGCACCTCACCCTCGTCCGTGCCGGTGGTCGCGGCACCTTCGGCGGTCTCGTCGACGACCACGTCGCCGTCGACCTCCTCCGCCTCGCGTCCCGCCTCGGCGTTGCGTGCGATGCCGACGACGGCATCGCGCTTGCCCAGATTGATCAGTTGGACGCCCATGGTGTCACGGCCGGTTTCCCTGATCTCGTTGACTCGCGTACGAATCACACCGCCGCCCAGCGTGATGGCGAGGATCTCGTCGGTCTCCTCGACCACCAGCGCGCCGACGAGAGATCCACGGTCCTCCACGATCTTGGCGGCCTTGATGCCGAGGCCGCCGCGACCCTGGACGCGGTACTCGTCGACGTTGGTCCGCTTCGCGTACCCGCCGTCGGTGGCAGTGAACACGAACGTACCGGGTCGAACAACATTCATCGAGAGCAGCTCGTCGCCCTCGCGGAAGCTCATGCCCTTGACGCCCGAGGTGGCGCGGCCCATGGGACGCAGGGTTTCGTCGGACGCTGTGAACCTGATCGACTGTGCCTTTTTGCTGATCAGAAGCAGATCGTCGTCCGACGAGACCAGTTCGGCTCCGATCAGTTCGTCGTCCGAACCGTCCTCCATCGAACGGAGGTTGATCGCGATCACACCGCCGGAACGCGGCGAATCGTAATCCTTCAGAGGCGTCTTCTTCACAAGTCCGGCCTTGGTGGCGAGAACGAGGTACGGAACCGCCTCGTAGTCGCGGATCGCCAGGATCTCGGCGATCGCCTCGTCCGGCTGGAAGGCGAGCAGGTTCGCGACGTGCTGGCCGCGTGCGTCCCGGCCGGCGTCGGGCAGTTCGTAGCCCTTGACGCGGTAGACGCGGCCCTTGTTGGTGAAGAACAGCAGCCAGTGGTGCGTCGTGGACACGAAGAAGTGGTCGACGATGTCGTCTTCCTTGAGCTTCGTGCCGCGGACGCCCTTGCCGCCGCGCTTCTGGGCGCGGTAGTCGTCGGTCTTGGTGCGCTTGATGTAGCCGCCCCGGGTGACCGTGACGACGATGTCCTCCTCGGCGATCAGGTCCTCGATGGACATGTCGCCCTCGTAGGGGATCAGCTTGGTCTTGCGGTCGTCGCCGTACTTCTCGACGATCGCGGCCAACTCCGCGCTGACGATGCCGCGCTGACGGACCGGGGAGGCCAGGATCTCGTTGTACTCGTTGATCTTCGCCTGGAGTTCGTCGTGCTCCTGGACGATCTTCTGGCGCTCCAGGGCGGCCAGTCGGCGCAGCTGCATCTCGAGGATGGCGTTGGCCTGGATCTCGTCGATCTCCAGGAGGCTCATCAGGCCGCCGCGCGCGATGTCGACGGTGTCGCTGCGCCGGATCAGCGCGATGACCTCGTCGATGGCGTCCAGGGCCTTCAGCAGACCGCGCAGGATGTGCGCGCGCTCCTCGGCCTTGCGCAGCCGGAAGCGCGTACGGCGGACGATGACCTCGATCTGGTGGGTCACCCAGTGGCGGATGAACGCGTCGAGCGAGAGCGTGCGCGGCACGCCGTCCACCAGCGCCAGCATGTTGGCGCCGAAGTTCGTCTGCAGGTCGGTGTGCTTGTAGAGGTTGTTCAGCACGACCTTGGCGACCGCGTCCCGCTTCAGCACGATGACCAGGCGCTGGCCGGTGCGGGAGGAGGTCTCGTCGCGGACGTCCGCGATGCCGCCGATCTTGCCGTCCTTGACCAGGTCGGCAATCTTCTGGGCGAGGTTGTCCGGGTTGACCTGGTACGGCAGTTCCGTGACCACCAGGCACTGGCGGTTCTGGATCTCCTCGACCGCGACGACCGCGCGCATGGTGATGGAGCCGCGGCCGGTGCGGTACGCCTCCTCGATGCCCTTGCGGCCGACGACGAGCGCGCCGGTCGGGAAGTCCGGGCCCTTGATGCGCTCGATCAGCGCGTCCAGGAGCTCCTCGTGGGACGCCTCGGGGTTCTCCAGGTACCACTGCGCCCCGGCGGCGACCTCGCGCAGGTTGTGCGGCGGGATGTTGGTCGCCATGCCGACCGCGATGCCGGCCGAGCCGTTGATCAGCAGGTTCGGGAAGCGGGCCGGCAGGACGGTCGGCTCCTGGGAGCGGCCGTCGTAGTTGTCCGTGAAGTCGACGGTCTCCTCGTCGATGTCACGGACCATCTCCATCGACAGCGGCGCCATCTTGCACTCGGTGTACCGCATCGCCGCCGCCGGGTCGTTGCCCGGGGAGCCGAAGTTGCCGTTGGAGTCGACGAGCGGCATGCGCATCGACCACGACTGGGCGAGGCGCACGAGGGCGTCGTAGATGGAGGAGTCGCCGTGCGGGTGGTAGTTGCCCATGACGTCGCCGACGACGCGGGCGCACTTGTAGAAGCCGCGCTCGGGGCGGTAGCCGCCGTCGTACATGGCGTACAGCACGCGGCGGTGGACGGGCTTGAGGCCGTCGCGGACGTCCGGCAGCGCACGCGAGACGATGACGGACATCGCGTAGTCGAGGTACGAGCGCTGCATCTCCGTCTCGAGCCCGACGGGCTCGACGCGCATGGCCAGGGCGTCACCCTCGGGCGTCGTCACGGGAGTGTTCTCGTCGGTCATTGCTGGTGAAGGTCCTTCCTGGTGCGGTCAGCTGAGACCGACTCAGATGTCGAGGAAGCGGACGTCCTTGGCGTTGCGCTGGATGAACGCGCGGCGGGCCTCGACGTCCTCACCCATGAGGACCGAGAACAGGTCGTCGGCCTGGGCGGCGTCGTCGAGCGTGACCTGACCGAGGACGCGGTGCTCCTGGTCCATGGTCGTGATGCGCAGCTCCTCGGCGTTCATCTCACCGAGACCCTTGAAGCGCTGGATCGAGTCCTCCTTGACGCGCTTGCCGCGCTGACGGCCGATCTCCAGCAGCGCGTCGCGCTCGCGGTCGGAGTACGCGTACTCGACCTCGTCCCGACCCCACTTGATCTTGTAGAGCGGGGGACGCGACAGGAACACGTGCCCGGCCTCGACCAGCGGCCGCATGAAGCGGAACAGGAAGGTCAGCAGCAGGGTGTTGATGTGCTGGCCGTCGACGTCGGCGTCCGCCATCAGGATGATCTTGTGGTAGCGCAGCCTCTCGATGTCGAAGTCCTCGTGGACTCCGGTACCGAAGGCGGAGATCAGCGCCTGGATCTCCTGGTTCTGCAGGATCTTGTCGATCCGCGCCTTCTCCACGTTGAGGATCTTGCCGCGGATCGGGAGGATCGCCTGGTACTCCGGGTTCCGGCCGGACTTGGCCGAGCCGCCGGCGGAGTCACCCTCGACGATGAAGATCTCGCACTTGGTGGGGTCGTTCGACTGGCAGTCGGAGAGCTTGCCCGGCAGGGACGCGGTCTCCAGCAGGCCCTTACGACGCGTCAGGTCCCGCGCCTTGCGGGCCGCCACGCGCGCGGTGGCCGCCTGGATGCCCTTGCGGATGATGTCCGCCGCCTCGTTCGGGTTGCGGTCCAGCCAGTCCGCGAGGTGCTCGTAGACGACCTTCTGGACGAAGGTCTTCACCTCGGTGTTGCCCAGCTTGGTCTTGGTCTGGCCCTCGAACTGCGGCTCGCTCAGCTTCACCGAGATGATCGCGGTCAGACCCTCGCGGATGTCGTCACCCGTGAGGTTGTCGTCCTTCTCGCGCAGCAGCTTCTTGTCGCGCGCGTACTTGTTGATCAGCGAGGTCAGCGCGGCACGGAAACCCTCTTCGTGCGTACCGCCCTCGTGGGTGTGGATGATGTTCGCGAAGGAGTACACGCCCTCGGTGTAGCTGCTGTTCCACTGCATCGCGACCTCGAGGGACAGGAGCTTCTCCTTGTCCTCCGCCTCCAGGTCGATGACGGTGGGGTGCACCACGTCTCCCTTGCGGGAGTTGAGGTACTTCACGAAGTCGACGATGCCACCCTCGTAGTGGTAGTCGACCGACTTGACCTCGGCCTTCTCGTCGGCACCCGCCTCGTCCGCACCTGACGTCGCCTTGGCCGACTCGCGCTCGTCGGTGAGCTTGATCCTCAGACCCTTGTTGAGGAACGCCATCTCCTGGAAGCGCCGCGAGAGCGTCTCGAAGGAGTAGTCGGTGGTCTCGAAGATGTCCGGGTCGGCCCAGAAGGTGACCGAGGTGCCGTGCTCCTCCGTGGCCTCGTGCTTGGCGAGCGGAGCGGTCGGGACACCCAGCTTGTAGTCCTGCGTCCAGCGGTAGCCGTCGGTCTTGACCTCGACGGCGACCTTCGTCGACAGGGCGTTCACCACGGAGACGCCGACGCCGTGCAGACCGCCGGAGACCGCGTACCCGCCGCCGCCGAACTTGCCGCCCGCGTGCAGGACTGTCAGCACGACCTCGACGGCCGGCTTGCCCTCGGACGGCACGATGCCCACCGGGATGCCGCGGCCGTTGTCGACGACCCGCACGCCGCCGTCGGCCAGGATCGTCACGTCGATCGTGTCCGCGTAACCCGCCAGCGCCTCGTCGACGGAGTTGTCGACGACCTCCTGCACCAGGTGGTGCAGGCCGCGCTCACCGGTCGAACCGATGTACATACCCGGTCGCTTGCGGACCGCGTCCAGACCCTCGAGGACGGTGATGGCACTGGCGTCGTACGAAGCAGTGACTGAGGCCTCGGCGACTCCAGCCATGGCCTCGACGGACGGGTTGTTCTCGTTGGGGTTGCCGGAATCGGCCACGAAGCGCCCTTTCTGGCACAGCACGAGCCAGGCTCGTCGGCGGGTTGCCGGAGCGGCTGCGGCATGTTGCGTTGGTAAGCCTTGATCAGCGTTGCTCAGCTTTTCCCGGACGGTCCCCACGATTGGGGCGGGATTGCCTCCAGTCTACCGGTAGCACTGACACTGATGGGGGTTTGCCGGTACCTGAGTCCGCATGTGCCGCCCTCAACCGGTCTTCCCCGACTCCCGATATGCGGATGGGGGCTCCAAGAGGCTCACGGAGCCACTCAGCGCTTCCGGCCGTCAACCCTTGGCTACTTCGGAGTCAGGTCGCGATTCGCAACCGTGTGCGGGGGTGCGAAGAGAGGGGCGCCGGCGCTCCGGGCAGGCCACCGACGGCCACTTTTGTGATGTCGGTCACTTGCTGTCGATCGGTGGGAAACAGGCGTCGACGGGGCCCTCACGGGGCCTGCGGACAGCCTCGGGGAGGAGGCTCTCGTCAGCCGTAGGTGTCGCCGGGGCCGGTGCTCCCGGGGGCGCGCAACGGGCCGTAGCGGCGGTTGGGCGCCCCGGGGCCCTGCACCTTGATCAGCTTCACCGTGCCGTGGCCCAGGTCCTCGTTGAGGCGCGCGACCAGGGTCGGGGCGAGCAGCCGGAGGTTCGTCGCCCAGGCCGTCGAGTCGCAGCGCACGGACAGGACGTGCTCGTCCTCGTCGTACCTCTCCGGAACACAGTGCTTGGCCACGTCCTCGCCGACGATCTGCGGCCAGCGGCCCATCACCCCGCCCACCGCGGCCGGGGCCTCCCAGCCGCGCTCGCTGATCAGCCTGTTGATCGCGGAGCCGAGCGCCATGGGGTCGCGGCCGTCGGCGCGCGCGCCGGAGCGCAGTCCGCCGCGGCGCGCCTGCTTCTTCTGCTGCGCCGCGTCGCCGCGCGCGCGTGCGGCTTCCTTGGCGGCGCGGAGCGCCACGCGCGCGAGGTCGACGCCGGACGGCTCGGGGGTCCGGGGCCCGGGGGCCTTCCCGGACGGGCTCTCCGCTGCGTTCCCCCGTGCGCTGTCCGGTGTGTTCTCCGGTGTGTTCTGCGTCATACGCGCTCCACCGTCCCCTCGGACACGGCGAACCGCACCCCGGACAGCACATGCGGGACGTCGTCGTCGACCGCGGCGGTCACCAGGACCTGCTCGCCGGGCGCGACCAGCTCGGCGAGGCGCTCACGGCGGCGGGTGTCCAGCTCGGCGAAGACGTCGTCGAGCACCAGCACCGGCTCGTTGCCCTCGGCTCTGAGCAGGTCGTACGAGGCCAGGCGCAGGGCCAGGGCGTAGGACCAGGACTCGCCGTGGGAGGCGTAGCCCTTGGCGGGCAGCTGGCCGAGCTTGAGCAGCAGGTCGTCCCGGTGCGGGCCGACCAGGGTGACGCCGCGCTCGATCTCCTGCTTGCGGGCCTCGGCGAGCGCGGCCATCAGTTGCTCGAACAGGTCCTCACGGGTGTGCGCCTCGCCCGGGGCGGACGGCTTGTACTCCAGGGCGATCGGGCCGCCGCCGGGGGCGAGCTGCTCGTACGCCTTGTCGGCGAGCGGCTGGACGGCGGCGATCAGGTCCAGGCGCTGGGCGAGCAACTCGGCACCCGCGCGGGCGAGATGCTGGTCCCAGATGTCGAGCGTGGACATGTCCATGCTGCGGCCGCCGTGCCGACGGGCGAGCGCGGCCGACTTCAGGAGGGTGTTGCGCTGCTTGAGGACCCGGTCGTAGTCGGAGCGGACTCCGGCCATACGCGGGGAACGGGCGGTGATCAGCTCGTCGAGGAAGCGGCGCCGCTCACCGGGGTCGCCCTTGACCAGGGCGAGATCCTCGGGGGCGAACAGCACGGTCCGCACGATCCCCAGCACGTCACGCGGCTTGACCTGCGAGGACCTGTTGATCCGGGCCCGGTTGGCGCGCCCCGGGTTCAGCTCCAGCTCGACCAGTTGCTGCCGGTCGCCCTGCCGCACCTGGGCCCGGATGATCGCGCGCTCGGCGCCCATGCGGACCAGGGGGGCGTCGGAGGAGACGCGGTGGCTGCCGAGGGTGGCGAGATAGCCGACGGCCTCGACGAGGTTGGTCTTGCCCTGCCCGTTCGGGCCGACGAAGGCCGTCACCCCCGGGTCGAGCGGGACCTCGACCCGGGGGTACGAGCGGAAGTCGGCCAGCGACAGATGCGTGACGTGCATGGTCGTTTCGCCGACCTCCCCAACCGTCGGGTGTTGCTTACTTGGTCTCGACCGCGTGGCCGCCGAACTGGTTCCGCAGCGCCGCGATCATCTTCATCTGGGGCGAGTCCTCCTGACGGGAGGCGAACCGCGCGAACAGCGACGCGGTGATCGCCGGCAGCGGCACCGCGTGGTCGATCGCGGCTTCCACAGTCCAGCGTCCCTCGCCGGAGTCCTGTGCATAACCCCGGAGCTTGTCCAGGTGCTCGTCCTCGTCGAGCGCGTTGACCGCGAGGTCGAGCAGCCAGGAGCGGATGACCGTGCCCTCCTGCCAGGAGCGGAAGACCTCCCTGACGTCGGTCACGGAGTCGACCTTCTCCAGC
>NZ_WWIQ01000022.1:492261-515954 GCF_009862985.1 Streptomyces sp. SID5464
GGCCCGCGCCGACCTTGCCCGCGTGCACCGAGCCGAAGTCGCCCTCCGGCTTGAGGGCGTCGAAGACCGGCCGCACCTTGGCGACGTTCTCCGCGTCGCCGCCGTACATCAGCGCGTAACCGTTCTCCAGGCCCCAGACGCCGCCGGAGACACCACAGTCGACGAAGCCGATGCCCTTGGCCGCCAGCTCCTCCGCGTGCTTCTCGTCGTCGGTCCAGCGGGAGTTGCCGCCGTCCACGACGACGTCGCCGGGCTCCAGCAGTTCGGCCAGCTCGTCGATGGTGGACTGCGTGGGCTCGCCTGCCGGGACCATCACCCAGATCACGCGCGGGCCGCTGAGCTTGCCCACGAGCTCCGGCAGGCTGTGGACATCGGCGAGGTCCGGGTTGCGGTCGTATCCGAAGACGGTGTGGCCCGCGCGGCGTATCCGCTCGCGCATGTTGCCGCCCATCTTGCCGAGGCCGACGAGACCGAGCTCCATCAGTTGTGTTCCTTAGGTTTGCAGGTGTCCGACGTGGCGTTGCGGCACTTTCGTACCCGCGTCCGAGCCTAAACCCGGACGCTCGCGCACATCTGTGGGCATACGCGCTCAGTCGTAGCCCCTCACCTGCGGCTTTACCGGCGGCTTCGTCCTCAGCCTGTGGACAACCGCCGCCGAAACGGTGTGCCTCAGCCGCTGAGCCGCACCGGCATGATCAGGTACTTGTAGGCCTCGTCCGCCTCGGCGTCCAGCGCCGGCTTGCCGCTGAGCAGCGCCGGCTTGGTGGACGTCGTGAAGGACAGCTGCGCGACCGGGGAGTCGATGGCGCTCAGGCCGTCCAGCAGGAACGTCGGGTTGAAGGCGATCGAGATGTCGTCGCCCTCCAGCTGGGCGTCGACCCTTTCCACAGCCTGTGCGTCGTCGCTGGAGCCGGCCTCCAGGATGAGCACGCCCTGCTCGAAGCTGAGCCGCACCGGGGTGTTCCGCTCGGCGACCAGGGCCACTCGCTTGACGGCCTCCACGAAGGGGGCGGTCTCGATCACGGCGACGCTGTTGAACTCCGTCGGGAACAGCGTGCGGTACTTCGGGAGGTCGCCCTCCAGCAGGCGGGTCGTCGTACGGCGGCCGGCGCCCTCGAAGCCGATCAGGCCCTCGCCGGAGCCCGAGCCGGACAGCGCCAGGGTGACCTGGTCGCCGCTCGTCAGGGCCTTGGCGGTGTCCAGCAGCGTCTTGGCGGGCACCAGGGCGACCGCGGAGGCCTCCGGGTTCTCCGGCTTCCACAGGAACTCGCGGACCGCGAAGCGGTAGCGGTCGGTGGACGCCAGCGTGACGGTGTCGCCCTCGATCTCGATGCGGACGCCCGTGAGGACGGGCAGCGTGTCGTCACGTCCGGCGGCGATCGCCACCTGGGCGGCGGCGGAGGCGAAGACCTCGCCGGGGACCGTGCCCGTCGCGTTCGGCATCTGCGGCAGCGCCGGGTACTCCTCCACAGGCAGGGTGTGGAGTGTGAACCGGGAGGAGCCGCAGACCACGGTCGCCCGTACACCGTCTGTGGAAATCTCCACCGGCCGGTTGGGGAGGGCACGGCAGATGTCGGCGAGGAGGCGGCCGGAGACCAGCACCGTGCCCTCCTCCTCGACCTCGGCCTCCACGGAAACACGCGCGGAGACCTCGTAGTCGAAGCTGGACAGGCTCAGCTGGCCGTCCTCGGCCTTCAGCAGCAGGCCGGCGAGGACAGGCGCCGGCGGACGGGCCGGGAGGCTGCGTGCCGCCCAGGCCACTGCCTCCGCGAGTACGTCGCGTTCCACCCGGATCTTCACTGTTGCCGCCTCCTGCTGTTGCCGGCGCTTCTCGCTCTGCCTGGCCCTCGTCGTCTGTGTCGGTGTCGACGGCCCCCGGGATGGGGAGGACACCGGGGACCAGTCTGACGCACCGCACTGACAGTAGGTGCCTCTCGGGGTCAAGTCGTGACGAGGGGCGGTCGGGCGCCGGAGGGCGAGTTGTGCACAGGGCCCGCTTCGAAACGAATTCCCAGCTCTCTCTAGTCGGGAGTAGTAGTAGGGCCTGTGGATACCGTGGATAACCACGTTTGCCCAGCTCAGAGCAGGAATTTTGTCCACCGGTCCTGTGGGTGACGGCGGTGGACAACCAGGGGTCTCTGTGGAGAACAGAAAGTTCTGCACACCCCGTGCACAGGGTGAGGCGAGTTCTCCCCAGTGCCGTCCCCAGCTTTACCCACCTTTCCCACAGCCCAACCCGGCACCTTCGTGTGACGCCTTTCACTCGACCCGGTGAGGAGGCGCGTCGCGTTGCCGAACAGTGGACAGCGATGTGGAGAAGCTGGGGATCGCTGGGGACAACCGGCCTCAACCTGTGGGTTGCCGGTGGACAACTCGATGCACAGCCTGTGGATGCCCGCGCTGTCCACAGTCTGTGGAGATCGTTCGTCCACGAATCCACATGCCACTGAGCTGGTCTGATGGTCCTTCAACAGAGGCCCCTGTGGACACAGTCTGGACAACTTCCCGGTCCCCAGGGTGTGGACGGGAAAAAGTCGCCGAATCTGTGGAGAGTGGCCGTAACCCGGCAGGTATTCGAACAGCCGGCGACCGCGACCTGACGAAGGCCGACCGCGACATGAGGAAGGGCGCCCCCGGAAAACCTGCTCCGGGGGCGCCCTGGGCGTCGTACGACCCGGCTGTGTCAGCCGTTCTTGATGCGGTTGGTCAGCTCGGTGACCTGGTTGTAGATCGAGCGGCGCTCGGCCATCAGATTGCGGATCTTGCGGTCGGCGTGCATGACCGTCGTGTGGTCGCGGCCGCCGAACAGCGCGCCGATCTTCGGCAGCGACAGGTCCGTGAGCTCACGGCACAGGTACATGGCGATCTGCCGGGCGGTGACGAGGGCGCGGCCGCGCGAGGTGCCGCACAGGTCCTCGACGGTCAAGCCGAAGTAGTCCGCCGTCGCGCCCATGATCGCCGTGGACGTGATCTCGGGGGCCGAGTCCTCGCCGCCGGGGATCAGGTCCTTGAGGACGATCTCCGTCAGGCCCAGGTCGACCGGCTGCCGGTTGAGCGAGGCGAACGCCGTGACCCGGATCAGCGCGCCCTCCAGCTCGCGGATGTTGCGCGAGATCCGGGACGCGATGAACTCCAGCACCTCGGGCGGCGCGTTCAGCTGCTCCTGCACCGCCTTCTTGCGGAGGATCGCGATACGCGTCTCCAGCTCGGGCGGCTGGACGTCGGTGATCAGACCCCACTCGAAACGGTTCCGCAGCCGGTCCTCCAGCGTCACCAGCTGCTTGGGCGGCCGGTCGGAGGACAGCACGATCTGCTTGTTGGCGTTGTGGAGCGTGTTGAAGGTGTGGAAGAACTCCTCCTGCGTCGACTCCTTGTCCGCCAGGAACTGGATGTCGTCGACGAGCAGGATGTCCATCTCGCGGTACCGCTTGCGGAAGCTGTCGCCCTTGCCGTCGCGGATGGAGTTGATGAACTCGTTGGTGAACTCCTCCGAGCTCACGTACCGCACCCGCGTGCCCGGGTAGAGGCTGCGCGCGTAGTGCCCGATCGCGTGCAGCAGGTGCGTCTTGCCGAGCCCGGACTCCCCGTAGATGAACAGAGGGTTGTACGCCTTCGCCGGTGCCTCGGCGACAGCGACGGCCGCCGCGTGCGCGAAGCGGTTGGAGGCGCCGATGACGAACGTGTCGAAGAGGTACTTCGGGTTCAGCCGCGCGGTGGGCTCACCCGGGCCGGTCGCCGGAGCGGGCTGCGCGGCCAGCGGGCCGGGCGCGCCGGTCGTGGGCAGGTTCGGGCCGACGGGTCCGCCGCGGTGCACGTGGCCCGAGCCGGCCGGCGGCTCGGGCAGCTCCCGGCGGACCGGGTCGCGCTGGTCGTAGTCGGGGCGTGACGTGTCGTAGTCGGAGCGCGACGCCTCGTTGGAGGGGCGCTCCATGGGCTGCGGGCGGTAGTCCTGGGACTGGGAGCCGTAGGCGTCCTGGGGGGACGAGCCGTACGAGTCCTGCGAACCGCGGGACCCATAGGACCCGCCGTGTCCATGTGAGCCGTAGGAGTCCTGCGACGACCCATGGGATCCGTAGGAATCCTGGGTTCCGTACGAGTCCTGCGAGCCGTAGGCGTCCTGGCTCGGTGACGCGTACGGGTCACGCTCGGGGAAGCCGAGGCGCTGCTGCTGCCAGCTGTAGTCGTCCTGCGACGGGCGCGGCCAGGAGCCGGGCTCGGGGCGCTGGTACTCGGACGGGTACGCGGGACGGGGGGAGGGGAGCTGGTCTCCGCGCGTAGGCGGGAGATGGTCGCCTGCCGTTCCCGGCAACTGGTCGGCGCGGTGGCGGCCGTACCCCTCATAACCGTCGCGGTCCTGGCGCGCGGCCGGAACCTCGGGCTCCTCGTAACGCCCCTGGGGACGGGCCGGGGGCGCCGTGGTGGCCGGGGGCTCGCCCGCGGAGTCGTCGACGGTGATCGCGATCCGGATCGGGCGGCCGCACTCGCGGCTCAGGGTCTCGCTGACGACGGGCGCCAGCCGACCCTCGAGGACGCCTTTCGCGAATTCGTTCGGTACGGCGAGCAGGGCGGTGTCCGCGACCAGCGCGAGCGGCTGGCAGCGCCGGATCCAGTGCTCGTCCTTCGCCTCGACGCCCTGGCCGCGGCCCTCCCCGAGGAGCTGCTCCAATACGCGTGGCCACACTGCGGCAAGATCGGCAGGTACGTCAGCCACAGGGCACGCTCTCTCACAGGTCCCACGAACGTGTGGTTCTGGGACGGCTCGGGATGTAAATCGGGTGGGGCAGGGATAAGGGAACGAATCGGAGTTCCGTCACGGTAGTCAGGGCGGCCGCTGCGGTTCAAGTTGTTGTCCCCAGCCTGTGGACAAGTGTCTCCGGGCGGCTGCTGGTTTGACCGGATGGCGTAGCCGCGCGTACCGTAACCAGGTCGAGTTGTCGATGGCTGCTGCCGCCTGCCTCCGATGGGCACAGGTCACTGGGGTGATCGGTAAGCGGTGCACTCGGGCGTAACTGCGAGCTACTCGTGGGCGCACGGTGACAGCCAGGACGGCACCCCGCAACTACCGATTTCTTCTGGAGCCCCCGAGTGAGCAAGCGCACCTTCCAGCCGAACAACCGTCGTCGCGCGAAGACCCACGGCTTCCGGCTGCGTATGCGCACCCGTGCCGGCCGCGCGATTCTCGCGTCCCGCCGTAGCAAGGGTCGCGCCCGTCTGTCCGCCTGATCCCGGTCAGGTCATGACGTCGTGCTGCCCACCGAGAACCGGCTGAGGCGGCGCGAGGACTTCGCGACCGCGGTACGGCGAGGACGCCGGGCAGGACGCCCGTACCTCGTCGTCCACCTTCGTAGCGGTGCCACGGACCCGCATGCGCCTGGGGAGAGCGCTCCCCCGACGCGTGCGGGTTTCGTCGTGAGCAAAGCCGTGGGCGGTGCGGTCGTACGCAACAAAGTGAAGCGCAGGCTTCGCCACCTGATGCGCGACCGAGTCGCCCAGCTGCCCCCCGGTAGCCTGGTAGTGGTACGAGCGCTGCCCGGTGCGGGCGACGCCGACCATGCACAGCTGGCCCGAGACCTGGACGCCGCCCTCCAGCGGCTGCTGGGAGGGGGCGCGCGATGAAGTACCCGCTGCTTGCTCTGATCAAGCTCTACCAGTGGACGATCAGTCCGCTGCTGGGCCCGGTCTGCAAGTACTACCCGTCGTGCTCCCACTACGGCTTCACGGCCATCGACCGGCACGGTGCCATCAAGGGAACGGCACTCACGGCCTGGCGCATCCTGCGGTGCAATCCGTGGTCGCTGGGTGGTGTGGACCATGTCCCGCCGCGCAAGCGCCCGCGGTGGCACGAAATGCTGCGTAACGCGTGGCGTGCACGCAAGGGCGGGCCCTCCGCCGCCGTCCCGGCCACCGAGGGACAGACTTCTCCCACAAGTCCGTCCAGTCCTTCGAGCCCGGCCGCAGAGACACCGTCCCATGCCCAAGGAGCATGATTAGTGGACACGATTGCCAGCCTCTTCAGCTTCATCACCACACCCGTCTCCTGGGTCATCGTCCAGTTCCACTCGGTGTACGGCGCCATCTTCGGCCCCGACACCGGCTGGGCCTGGGGCCTGTCGATCGTGTCCCTGGTGATCCTGATCCGTATCTGCCTGATCCCGCTCTTCGTGAAGCAGATCAAGGCGACCCGGGCCATGCAGACGCTCCAGCCCGAGATGAAGAAGATCCAGGAGCGCTACAAGAACGACAAGCAGCGTCAGTCCGAAGAGATGATGAAGCTGTACAAGGAGACGGGCACCAACCCGCTCTCCTCGTGCCTTCCCATCCTGGCGCAGTCCCCGTTCTTCTTCGCCCTGTACCACGTGCTCAACAGCATCGCGTCGAACGACACCATCGGCGTGATCAACACCAGCCTCCTGGAGAGCGCGCAGAAGGCGCACATCGTCGGTGCCCCGCTGGCGGTGAAGTTCACCGACAGCGCGTCGAAGGTGGAAGCACTCGGTGCCTCCCTCACCGACGTCCGCGTGGTCACCGCCATCATGATCGTCCTGATGTCGGCGTCGCAGTTCTTCACGCAGCGCCAGCTGATGACGAAGAACGTCGACACCACGGTGAAGACGCCGTTCATGCAGCAGCAGAAGATGCTGATGTACGTCTTCCCGGTCATGTTCGCCGTCTTCGGAATCAACTTCCCGGTCGGTGTCCTCGTCTACTGGCTGACCACCAACGTGTGGACCATGGGCCAGCAGATGTACGTCATCCACAACAACCCGACCCCGGGGTCCAAGGCCCAGGCCGCGTACCTGGAGCGCCTGCACAAGCACGTCACCACGCACGGCAAGGTCAGCCGGCGCCGTGACAAGGTCATCGTGAAGGCCATCGTCGCCAAGGGACGCGACCGCAACGAGTTCGAGCGCAAGTTCATCAACGGCCTCAGCAAGGCCGGCCTCGCCGCTCAGACCGACGGCACCGTGATCAAGAGCGACACCGCTGCCGCCGTCGAGGCCGAGGACGGTACGCCGACCACCGGCACCCCGAAGCGTCAGCAGCCCAAGCGGCAGACCAAGGCACAGCGCCAGTCCGCTGCCGCCAAGGCAGCCGAGGAGTCCGAGCCGAAGACGTCGCTCACCAAGTCCGACGAGCCCGAGGACGCCAAGCCCGCCGCCGCTGCCAAGAAGTCCGGCGCGAAGTCCGGGAGCGGTACCCGCAGCAAGGCCCAGTCCGGACAGCGCAAGGGTCCGCAGCGGCCCAAGTCCCCGTCCAAGAAGTAAGAAGGAGTCCATCCCGTGACGGAAGGCACCACCTCCGCCGCTGCCGAGGGTGCAGACACCCTGACCCGCCTGGAGCAGGAGGGCGAGATCGCGGCGGACTACCTGGAGGGTCTGCTCGACATCGCCGACCTCGACGGCGACATCGACATGGACGTCGAGGCCGACCGTGCCTCTGTCTCGATCATCAGCGACACGGGCAGCCGCGACCTCCAGAAGCTGGTCGGCCGTGACGGTGAGGTGCTGGAGGCGCTCCAGGAGCTCACCCGCCTGGCCGTGCACCGTGAGACCGGTGACCGCAGCCGGCTGATGCTCGACATCGCGGGATACCGCGCCCGGAAGCGTTCCGAGCTGTCCGAGCTGGGCGCCAAGGCCGCCGCCGAGGCCAAGAGCAGCGGTGAGGCCGTGAAGCTGAAGCCGATGACGCCCTTCGAGCGCAAGGTCGTGCACGACGCGGTCAAGGCCGCGGGCCTGCGCAGCGAGTCCGAGGGCGAGGAGCCGCAGCGGTTCGTCGTCGTGCTTCCCGCCTGATCGGCCCCTACGTTTCCCGGCCCCGTCTGTTGCGCAGGCGGGGCCGAACTTTGTCAGCCTGATAGTTCTGGTGGTTCTGGTGTCGGCGCTGGGTGCGCTGACGCGGTACGGAAGGACGGTCCCCCGTGACGGAGGCAGCGGAGCTTCCCCCCGCGCCCGAGCAGGCGCGCGAGGTGTTCGGTGATCGCTTCGCGGATGCGGTGCGGTACGCCGAGCTGCTCGCTGAGACGGGCGTGCAGCGTGGTCTCATCGGCCCGCGTGAAGTGCCCCGCCTGTGGGAGCGGCACCTGCTGAACTGCGCGGTGCTCTCGGAGGTCGTGCCCGAGGGTGTGACGGTGTGCGATGTCGGCTCAGGTGCGGGTCTCCCCGGCATTCCGCTGGCGCTGGTCAGGGAGGACCTGAAGATCACGCTGCTGGAACCGCTGCTGCGGCGTACCACCTTCCTCACCGAGGTCGTGGAACTGCTCGGCCTCGATCATGTGACCGTCGTGCGCGGCCGGGCCGAGGAGGTCATGGGCAAGATCCAGCCCGTCCACGTCGTGACGGCCCGGGCCGTCGCACCCCTCGACCGCCTCGCCACGTGGGGCATCCCGCTGCTGCGGCCGTACGGGGAGATGCTCGCGCTCAAGGGCGACGCCGCCGAGGAGGAGCTGAAGAGCGCATCGGCGGCCCTGAGCAAGCTGGGTGCGGTGGAGACGTCCATCCTGCATGTCGGTGAGGGCGTGGTGGACCCGATGTCCACGGTCGTCCGGGTCGAGGTCGGGGAGAGCCCCGGCGGCGTGCGCTTCGCGGCGAAGCGCGCCAAGGCGGCTCGCACGGGGCGGGCCCGTCGGCGACGCTGATCCGTCCTGAGGACGAGACGTACTCCACACAAGCTGCCAAACCTACGCATGCCGGAGTGTCGCGACAGTTCGGCCACGGCTGCTGTGCATCGTGTTTCACGTGAAACGTCGCTCACTGCTGCACGGCATCATCAGTCGTGGCCGCGCTGCGGCCGAACCCCGCGACCGTAAGCCTCTCGGGTCACTCGATGAGGGAACTGAGTTGTCCACAGAGGTGGATTTCTCCACAGAACGGAAGGCCTCACTGGTTCACGACCCCGAAGACATGGGAGGCTCTGTTCATTGCGAGCCTGAAGTCGAGGAGAGTGAATCCTTGCGGTCCGACGCCAACATCGCGGGACCGATGACCGATCCGGTCCCCGGTCCCCGTACCGAGTCGATGGGGGCGGATGTTTCACGTGAAACACCGCCTCCGATGGACGACACTCCCATCGGTCGTGCTGCCCAACTGGCGGTGGAGGCTCTAGGCCGCGCCGGCGAGGGCCTGCCACGGCCCGAGCAGACCCGAATCATGGTGGTCGCCAACCAGAAGGGCGGTGTGGGCAAGACGACGACGACCGTCAACCTTGCCGCGTCGCTGGCCCTGCACGGTGGCCGGGTTCTGGTGGTCGACCTCGATCCACAGGGCAATGCGTCCACCGCGCTGGGCATCGACCATCACGCCGAAGTCCCGTCCATCTACGACGTGTTGGTGGAGAGTAAGCCGCTTTCCGAGGTCGTCCAGCCGGTCCCCGATGTCGAGGGCCTCTTCTGTGCCCCTGCCACGATCGATCTCGCCGGTGCGGAGATCGAGCTGGTGTCCCTGGTGGCACGGGAGAGCCGGCTGCAGCGCGCCATCCAGGCGTACGAACAGCCGCTGGACTACATCCTCATCGACTGTCCGCCGTCCCTAGGCCTGTTGACCGTCAATGCGTTGGTGGCGGGCCAGGAGGTTCTGATCCCGATCCAGTGCGAGTACTACGCGCTGGAAGGCCTGGGTCAGTTGTTGCGCAACGTGGATCTGGTGCGGGGGCACCTCAACCCCGCCCTCCATGTGTCGACCATCCTGCTCACCATGTACGACGGCCGGACACGACTCGCCTCCCAGGTCGCGGACGAGGTGCGCACCCACTTCGGCGATGAGGTGCTGCGGACGAGCATTCCCAGGTCCGTCCGTATCTCCGAGGCGCCGAGTTATGGGCAGACGGTCCTGACTTACGATCCTGGATCGAGTGGTGCCCTCTCTTATCTTGAGGCGGCACGAGAGATCGCGCTGAAGGGCGTCGGCATCAGCTATGACGCGACGCACGCCCATATCGGCGCACAGCAGAACGACCCGAGCATGGTGGAGGGCATTCAGTGAGCGAGCGACGGAGGGGGCTGGGCCGTGGTCTCGGCGCACTGATCCCTGCGGCCCCGACGGAGAAGTCGGTAGCCCAGGCTGCGGCGGGGGGCGCCGCTTCCACGTCCCCCGCGGCAGTGCCCGTGCTGCCGAACGACCGTGGGGTGGCCGCGGCGAAGGTGGCGACGCTGCCGAATGTTTCACGTGAAACAGAGGAGCCGGCGCAGCCCAGTGCTCCCGCCACGCCTGCGGCGCCCATGGGTGCGCACTTCGCCGAAATCCCCCTCGACTCCATTACGCCGAACCCACGGCAGCCGCGTGAGGTCTTCGACGAGGACGCGCTGGCCGAGCTCATCACCTCCATCAAGGAAGTGGGGCTCCTGCAGCCGGTCGTCGTACGGCAGGTGGGTCCCGCCCACTACGAGCTCATCATGGGCGAGCGCCGCTGGAGGGCCTGCCGCGAGGCCGGGCTGGAGGCGATCCCGGCGATCGTGCGCGCCACGGACGACGAGAAGCTCCTCCTGGACGCTCTGCTGGAGAACCTGCATCGTGCCCAGCTGAACCCGCTGGAAGAGGCAGCTGCCTACGACCAGTTGCTGCGGGACTTCAACTGCACGCACGACCAGCTGGCGGACCGCATCGGCCGATCCCGCCCGCAGGTCTCCAACACCCTGCGGCTGCTGAAGCTCTCGCCGGCGGTGCAGCGCCGGGTGGCCGCCGGAGTGCTCTCCGCCGGTCACGCACGGGCCCTGCTGTCCGTTGAGGACTCGGAGGAGCAGGACAGGCTGGCGCACCGCATCGTGGCCGAGGGGCTGTCGGTGCGAGCCGTCGAGGAGATCGTGACCCTGATGGGGTCGCGTCCTCAGAAGGCCCAGCGGCCCAAGGGCCCGCGTGCCGGTGCTCGTGTCTCTCCCGCCCTGTCCGAGCTCGCCACGCGGCTCTCGGACCGCTTCGAGACGCGGGTGAAGGTCGACCTGGGCCAGAAGAAGGGCAAGATCACCGTCGAGTTCGCCTCCATGGAGGACCTTGAGCGGATCCTCGGCTCACTCGCTCCTGGGGAGGGGCCGGTTCTGCAGAAGAGCCTGCTGGAGGGCGACTCCGAAGAGAGCGAGTCCTGAGCCTCCGGCAGGAGCCGCTTTTATGGATGACAGAGCGGGCCATGTCCGGTGTGTGCCGGAACGTGGCCCGCTCTTTCCTTTCTGGCGGTATCGATGGAATCGCATCGTGGATACGATGCGTTCGGATACGGCGCAACCACCCGGCAGCACCTCTGAGAGGAAGGCAGGGGCCATGCGAACGATGAGCCGCTCTGGACTGGTGAGCGCCGGTTTGGGGCTGGGAGCGGTCGGTGGGTTCATCGGCAGTCTCCTCAGGGAACGGAGCGCTCTGACAGCCGCCCGCGACGCGGCAGGCGAAGGAAGCGAGGATCAGCCTTCATGGGGCGCCGGCTCGTACCGCTCACGTTGGACAACCTTCAGGACCTTCCCAAGCGCTGTCGGTCGTGTGTCTTCTGGGAGCTCGACCCGGTCAGCGGTGAGGCCGCGGTAAAGGCGGGCAAGTCCGCTCTGGAGAAGGAAGCCTGGATCTCGGCCGTTCTGCTGGACTGGGGTTCCTGCGGCCGGGTCGTGTACGTCGACGACGTACCGGTGGGCTTCGTGCTCTACGCCCCTCCCGCCTATGTCCCGCGCTCCACGGCCTTCCCCACGAGTCCCGTCTCCCCCGACGCGGTGCAGCTGATGACCGCGTTCATCGTGCCGGGGTACCAGGGGCAGGGACTCGGCCGGGTGATGGTCCAGACGGTCGCCAAGGATCTGCTGCGGCGCGGGTTCAAAGCGATCGAGGCGTTCGGGGACGCGCGCTGGAAGGAACCGGCCTGTGTGCTGCCCGCCGACCACCTCCTGGCGGTGGGCTTCAAGACGGTCCGGCAACACCCCACGTATCCCCGGCTGAGGCTGGAACTGCGGTCGACGCTCTCCTGGAAGGAAGACGTCGAGATGGCCCTCGACCGGCTCCTGGGAGCCGTACAGAAGGAGCCGGCGCTGCGGCCGCTGTAGGGCAGGCAGTCAAACGAATGGGCCAACCCTTCCGGGTTGGCCCATTCGTGTTTCACGTGAAACATGCGCCGTCGCTCAGACGGCTTCGCCGGTTCACTCGGCGATGAACTCCTCGAGGTCGCGAACGATCGCGGCCTTCGGCTTGGCGCCCACGATGGTCTTGGCGACCTCACCACCCTGGTAGACGTTCAGGGTCGGGATGGACATGACGCCGTACTTGGCGGCCGTACCCGGGTTCTCGTCGATGTTCAGCTTGACGACCTCGATCTTGTCGCCGTACTCGGAGGCGATCGCCTCAAGGGACGGCGCGATCTGGCGGCACGGACCGCACCAGGCGGCCCAGAAGTCCACCAGGACGGGCTTGTCGCTCTTGAGGACGTCCTGCTCGAAGGAGTCGTCGGTCACATTCTTCAGGGTGCCGGCCACGGCGGGCTCCTTAACTGGTTGGTGCGTGGGGCGGGTAGGGAGAGAGGTCAGACAGCGGTCTTCTCGGGCTCGGGCTGCTCCTCGTCCGCGAGGGCGGCGAGGTAGCGCTCGGCGTCGAGAGCAGCGGAGCAGCCGGTCCCCGCCGCGGTGATCGCCTGGCGGTAGGTGTGGTCGACCACGTCGCCGGCACCGAAGACACCGGTCAGGTTGGTGCGCGTCGACGGCGCGGCCACCTTCAGGTAGCCCTCGTCGTCCAGGTCGAGCTGACCCTTGAAGAGCTCGGTGCGAGGGTCGTGACCGATGGCGATGAAGAGACCGGTCACCGGCAGGTCCGAAAGCTCGCCGGTCTTGAGGTTGCGCAGCTTCAGGCCCGAGAGCTTCGGGTCACCCTGGATCTCGGCGACCTCGCTGTCCCACACGAACGAGATCTTCGGGTCGGCGAAGGCGCGCTCCTGCATGGCCTTGGAGGCACGCAGGGTGTCGCGGCGGTGGACGACGGTCACGGACTTGGCGAACCGCGAGAGGAAGGTGGCCTCCTCCATGGCGGTGTCGCCACCACCGATCACGGCGATGTCCTGGTCCTTGAAGAAGAACCCGTCACAGGTGGCGCACCAGGACACCCCACGGCCGGAGAGGGCGTCCTCGTTCGGCAGACCGAGCTTGCGGTGCTGCGAGCCGGTGGCGACGATGACGGCCTTGGCCCGGTGGACGGTACCGGCCGTGTCCGTGACGGTCTTGATCTCACCGGTCAGGTCGACGGCGACGATGTCGTCCGGGACGAGCTCGGCGCCGAAGCGCTCCGCCTGGGCCCGCATGTTGTCCATGAGCTCGGGGCCCATGATGCCGTCCTGGAAGCCCGGGAAGTTCTCGACGTCGGTGGTGTTCATGAGCGCACCGCCGGCGGTGACGGCACCCTCGAACACCAGTGGCTTCAGCGACGCGCGCGCGGTGTAGAGCGCCGCCGTATAGCCGGCGGGCCCGGAGCCGATGATGATCACGTTACGGACGTCGCTCACGGCTTGATTCCTCGTCTCTGGACTGCGTCGTTCGACCGGTGGGAGCTTCTCTCGGAGCTCTCACCCCACCCAACGGATCCTAAGGGGCGCGCATTCCCGGTGTGTCCGGGCACACGGAGAAGCGGCCCTGTGCCGGGTACCGCGCAGGGCGCAGACGAAGACGTGCCTCAGGCGGACGGGTACGAGCGCTGAAGAAGGACCTTGCCCTCGGCGGTCGCCGGCGCATGATCCGCACAGGTCGCGTCGACGATGTAGGCAGTGACCCGAGTCGGGTCGGATGTGTCGGGGAGCAGCACCAGCATGGCCTTCTTCCCCTGATACCTGCCGTTCTCGACCGCCAGGGCCGTGTCCTTGCGTCCGATGCCGTCGCGGACGCAGCCGGGCACGGTGGGCTCCCGGAAGACCTGGGGATGGTCGGTGCCGGGGGCGGTCGCCGCGCCGAAGGGGGTGCGGGAACCCCCCTCCTTCTTGCTCTGCTTCTGGGCCAGGAGATCGGTGACCTGCTTCTCGAGCTTCCCCTCGGAGAAGGTGTCCGCCGGCGCGCTCTGCTGTCCGCCCGCCGTGTCATGCCGGGGCTTGCCGTCGCCGAGTGACGACAGCAGGACGGAGCCCAGTCCCAGGGCGGCGACGGTGAAGACGGTCCCCAGAACGGCGATCCTGCGGCGGCCGTTCCGCGTGCGGCCCTTGCGACCCGGGCCGGTGGTGGACGACCGGGGGCGCCCGGCGGGTCGGTCGGCGGGCGTCGATGTTTCACGTGAAACATGCGCACCACTGTCGTCCTCGGACATAGGACGGGGAGTGCTCACGGGCGTCTGGCTCTCCGCGGCCTCCGGCACCATGGCGTTCAGCAGGGCCTCGGCGGCGAGGGCGGCATCGATGCGGCCCGCGACATCGGCGGGCATGCGCGGCGGGCCCGGCAGCGTGCCGAGCAGCCCGCGGATCTCCTCCAGGGAGGCATAGACGTCCGCGCAGAGCTCGCACCCGTCCAGATGCCGGCGTACGTCGGTGCTCCGGGACGGTGCGAGGAGGCCCTCGGCGAGGTCGGAGATCTCCGCGACGTCCGGGTGCCCGGCCATGTCTGTCGTCGACGTCACGCTCGTCCACCTCCGCCCTTCACTGCCGCTGGGTCGCTCGGTCCTGTGTCCGGTGGTTCCGCTCGGCGCGGTCCCGCTGCGGGTGGGACGGCTGGCCCCTGCGTCCGGTTCCGTTCCCCGCCGGGCTTCTTGCTCTCACCGGGGTTGTCCGGCCGTAGGTGGGTGAGCAGCGGCAGGAGTCTGGCTCTGCCGCGCGCACATCGGCTCTTCACCGTGCCGGTCGGAACGTCGAGGATGCGGGCCGCCTCCGCGACCGGGTAGCCCTGCATGTCCACCAGGACGAGCGCCGCTCGCTGGTCGGCCGGCAGGGTCCCCAGGGCTTCGATGAGCTGCCGGTGGAGATCGTTGCGCTCCGCGGGCGCCGAAGCCGACTCGTGCGGCTCCAGCAGCTGCTCCAGGCGCTCGGTGTCGTCGACGGGAGAGGTCTTCCGGGAGGCGACCTTGCGGGCGCGGTCCAGGCAGGCGTTCACCGTGATCCTGTGCAGCCACGTCGTGACGGCCGACTGGCCCCGGAAGGTGTGGGCGGCCCGGTAGGCGGAGACGAGGGCGTCCTGCACCGCGTCAGCGGCCTCCTCGCGGTCTCCCAGCGTCCGCAGGGCTACGGCCCAGAGCCGATCGCGGTGCCGCCGCACGATCTCACCGAAGGCGTCGGGGTCGCCCGCGACGTGCCGGGCGAGGAGGTCCTGATCACTTGCACCGCTGGACTCGGCGCGGTCCGCCATCGAACCCCCTTCCCCTCTGTCGGCTCTCAGCCCGTGAACTTCACTTCGGTGATGGCCTGCTTGTAGCCCGGGTTGCTGAAGTTGGCGGGGTCGTCGCCGGAGTACGGCAGGGCCGTCAGCCACACCAGGAGGTACCGGCTCTTCACCGGCTTGTCGACGGTCACCTTCGCGGAGGTGGTGCTCGTCGTCGCCTTGCCCAGCTTCGTCATGGAACTCAGCGGCGTGGTCGAGCCGAGGGAGTCGGTCGCGTACAGCTCGACCGTGGTGTGGTCGCCGCCGTAGCGCAGCGAGAGGGCCGCCGCCGAGACCTCCTTCTCGGATCCGAGGTCGTAGACGATGCCGACACCTGGCTTTATCACCATCTTCGGGCCGTCCAGGTAGCTGTTGGTGCGCCAGCCCGTGGACGTGTTGCCGTCGTAGGTCTTGGTCACGTCAGCGGGGTGCTGGGCGTCACCCTTGGCGACGTACTCCTCGGCGCCCTTGATGGCGATCGGCGTGAGTGCCGGGGACTTCTTGTTCTTGTCGCCGTCCTCGTTGTTCTGCGTCTGGCCCGGGTCGTCCTTCTTGCCGCCCTGGTCCATCAGCGCGTCCGCCAGCTGCCAGCTGCCGAGGCCCAGCGCGGCGATCAGGAGCCCGGACACGGCCCACTTCAGTGCCTTGCCCGTGCGGCTCTGCAACGGGGGCGGCGGGGTCGGGACCGGCTGGGTGGCACCGGGGCGCGGGGCCTGGCGGCCGTACGTGCCCTGCTGGTACGACGTGCGCTGGTACTCGGGCGGGGCGGTGAACGCCGGCTCCGGCGGGCGGATACGGGGCATCTCGCCGATCGCCTTCACCAGCTCCTCCGGCGTGGTGCACGGCGACTCGTGCCGGGAGGCGGTGGCGCCGTCGTTGACGAGCGCGCGCATGGAGAGTTCGGAGAGGCCGCGGTGCACACCGGCACGCACCTGGTCGGGCGCGATCAGGCCGATGTCCTTCGGCAGGCCGGACAGCCCGTAGGCATCGCTCTCGTACGGCCAGCGCTGGGTGAGCGCCGCGTACAGCAGGGCGCCGATGGCCTCGGTGTCGGTGCGCTGCGGGGTGTCGGACGCGACGCCCCGCAGCGCGGCGTTCACCGCGAGCCCGCGGATGCGCCACTGGCCGGTCGAGGTACGCAGGACGGCGTTGGGGTTCAGCCGCAGATGGGCGAGACCTTCGCGATGGGCGGCGGCCATGGCGGAGGCGATCTGGCTGACCATCTGGTAGGCGTCGTACGGCTCCAGCGGCCCGGAGGCGAGGAGCGTGGTCAGTTCCGTCGCGTCCGGAAGCCACTCGTGGACGACGTAGACGAGGTCGTTCTCCTCCACCGCGTCCAGCACCTGGACGAAGCGCGGGTCGCCCAACAGGGCGGAGGAGCGGGCGGCGGCCAGGACGGACCGGGCCCGTGAGTGGTCAGCGGGCAGGATGTGCACGCCGACGGCACGACGGAGCTTCTCGTCCACGGCACGCCAACTGCTGAAACCGTCCAGACGGGTGACGCACTCCTCGAGGCGGTAGCGTCTGGCGAGTTTGTGACCACTGTGCAGTTCGGGCGGCGAGGTCTTCGCTGGACCGTCGGTCCGGGTGCTCTCCTGTACCTCGTCGCTGTCCGTGTCCCGCTCCCGGTTCTTGGCCACCCCGTCGGCCGTGGACTGGTCCGCCTGTGCGGTCAGCGACGTCTCGTCGCTGTTGTCTGCCACGTCGACGGCAGCCGTACTCCGTTCCGCCACCGTCGTTCCTGCCTCCCCATCCATTGCGCGCCGCCCGGCATCCGTTGCGCGCCGTCCGACGCCGAAACCAATTGTGCCCACAGTCCGCCGCTATGCACGACACGCGGTGGCTGACGATGGTTGTGCGCCCACCTCCCGACTCAGCGTCCCAGGCGTCCGCGGACCATGCCGACCAGCGAGTTGAGCTCCTCGATGCGCATGCGGCGGGCGGCGACAAAGAAGATCACGAGCAGGACCGCGCCTCCGGCCAGCACGGCGGCGAGCGACCCCACGACGCCCTGGCCGAGCGTGCGGCCGATGCCGTAGCAGGCCGCGCCGCTGAGCAGGGCGGCCGGGACCGACGCGATGCACAGCCGGGCGTAAGTCCGCAGGACACGGGAGCCGTCGAGGTCCCCGCCCAGCCGCTTGCGCAGCCGGCGCCAGGCGACCCCGACGCCGATCGCGTAGGCCAGGCCGTAGGAGGCGGCCATGCCGACCACGGCCCAGCGCGACGGGATGACGAAGTAGCAGATCGCCGAGGCGCCCGCGTTGACCGCGGCCACGATGACCGTGTTGTAGAAGGGAGTTCGAGTGTCCTCGTAGGCGTAGAAGGCCCGCAGGACGACGTACTGCACGGAGTACGGGATCAGGCCGAGACCGAACGCCATCAGCATGAAGCCCATGTTGGTGGCTTCGCTGGTGCCGGAGGAGCCGAACATCAGGGTGCACATGGGGATGCCGAGCGAGAGGAAACCGAACGCGATCGGCACGATGGCGACCGCCGTGTTGCGCAGGCCCTGTGAGATGTCGTCGCGGACGGCACCGCCGTCGCCCTCGGCCGCCGAGCGCGACAGGCGCGGCAGCAGGGCGGCCATGAGGGAGACCGTGATGATGGCCTGCGGCAGGCCCCAGATCAGCTGGGCGTTGGCGTAGGCGGCGAAGCCGGTGCCGTCGACCGGCGAGGCCTTGCCCGCCGCGGTGGACAGCTGGATGACGATCATGGCGCCCGCCTGGTTGGCCAGGACGAACAGGACCGTCCACTTGGCGAGCGTGACGGCCTTGCCGAGGCCCTGGCCCCTCCAGTCGAAGCGCAGCCGCAGCCGGAAGCCCGTCTCGCGCAGGTAGGGGATCATCGCCAGGGCCTGGACCATGAGGCCGAGCAGCACACCGATGCCGAGGAGGCGCTGGCCCTCCGGCGGGATGGTGGTGACCTTCATCCCCGAGTCGGCGGCGGTGCCGTAGACGTAGATGAACATGCCCAGCGTCACGATGATGACGATGTTGTTCAGGACCGGGGTCCACATCATCGCGCCGAACTTCCCGCGGGCGTTGAGGATCTGCCCCATCACCACGTGGACGCCCATGAAGAAGATCGAGGGCAGGAAGTACTGGACGAAGGTGATGCCGACCTGGTTCGCCGCCGGGTCGCTGGCGACCGGGTCGGACAGCATGCGGATCAGCAGCGGCGCGCCGAAGATCGAAAGCGCGGTGAGCGCGCCGAGCGTCACCATGACGAGCGTCAGCAGGCGGTTGGCATACGCCTCGCCGCCGTCGTCGTCCTCCTTCATGGAGCGGACGAGCTGCGGCACGAAGACGGAGTTGAGACCGCCGCCGACGGTGAGGATGTAGATCATCGTCGGCAGCTGGTAGGCGACCTGGAAGGTGTCACCGAGGAGGCCGACGCCGAGGGCCGACACGATCAGAGCGGAGCGGATGAAGCCGGTGAGGCGGGAGACCATCGTGCCCGCCGCCATCACGGCACTGGACTTCATCAGACCCGCGGCGCGGCCGCCCTTCTTCGGAGCGGGCGGGGCAGCGGCCTCCGGGGCAGGGGTGTCATCCACCGACGGCGTCGCCGCCGTCTCGCCGGGAGCCGGGTACTGACCTGCCGCGTACTGCCCCTGCGCCATCTGGCCCGGGGCCGCTGACGGGCCGGGGACCGACGGCGACTCGTAGGACGGGTGGCCGCTGGCCTGCTGCTGGTCCCGGAAGAGATGCGCGAACGCGTCCGGCTCCTGGCGCGGCTCGCCCGCCTGGGAGACGAGGTCGTCCACGCCCACGAACTGGGTGGTCCGGGCGTCGTCGCCGTACGGCAGGTGCCTGCTCGGGCCCTCCGGCTCCGGCGCGGGCGTCCTGGCCCACACCTGCGGGTCGGGCGCGTACGGCGACTGCGGAGGCTGGGCGTACAGCTGCTGCGGCGGCTGGTACGTGCCCGGAGGGGGAGGGGGGTGCGCGGCGCGGTCGTAGCGCGCCTCGGCGACCGGGTCCTGGGCGCTGAGGTCCTGTGCCCGGTAGGGGTCCTGGGTGTAGGCGTCCTGGAGGTACATGTCCGCGGGCGGTTGCGGCGGCACCTGACCGTGCTCGGGCGGCGGGCCCTCGGGCCCACCCGACTCGGGGTAGCCCGAGCTGCCCACGCCACGGCCGTGGTCACCGTCGTACGGCGCGTTCATGGTTACCCCACCTCATCGTCCCGGGCCCACCGGCCACGACATCTCAACGGTCCACTCTCTCACCCGTGCCGGACGGGTCGGCGCTTTCCGCTGCGGTGTCCGGGGCCGGGTCACTCGCCTGCTGGGCGTCTGCCCGTGAGCCGGCCTCGGACTCCTCCTTGAGACGGTCGCCGGGGGCCTCCGGGTTCTGCGGAGCGCCGACCGGGCTGTCGGCATCGTCCTCCGCCTCCGCAGTGGCGTCTTCGGCGGCCTCGCGGGCGGCGGCGCGCTTGCGCTGGGTGTACATACGGAAGCCGGCGAGGACCAGGAGCAGGACGCCGCCGCCGATGACCAGCATCACGGTGGGGGTGACCTCGGTGACCTTCACGTCGAACGTGACGGGTTCGCCGTACTTCTGGCCGTCCTCCGTGTACAGCTGGGCCTCCACCTTCGCCCGGCCGTTCGCGTTGGCGGACGTGGTGAACTTCACCGACTGGCTGTGCCCGCCGTTCACGGCGACCGGCTGCTCCTCGTAGGCTTTGCCGTCGATCTTGAGTCGCGTCGGGTTCTGCGACGTGAGCCGCAGCTCCAGGTGCTCGACGCCCTGGACCAGGTTGTTCTGGACGGTGACCGGGATCGTGGCGCTGCGGCCTGAGAGCTTGGTCTCCGACTTCTCGATCAGCTTGACCCCGTCGATCAGCCCGTCGAGGTAGGACTCGACGTCGTCGCGGTATCCCACCGCGGCGACGCCCCGGCCCCGCCACGACGTGGACATCTCGCGGTTCATGGCCCGCCCGAAGGGGGTGACCACCCGGGACTCGTCGGTGAGGATCACCTTGAAGTTGTCGAGCTTGGCCCGCGTCCTCGCGATCTGCTCGAAGGCGGCCCGCGGCAGCTCCTGCTTGCGCAGCGAAGAGGGGTACGCGGAGCCGGGCGGCACCTTCCTGTTGGCCGACGGGTCCGGCTTGGCCTTGGCGGCGGCCGCGAGGTCCTGCGACTCGGACCAGTTCCCGCCCTGGAGGGCTCCCAGCGCCTCGGCCATCGCCTGCGCCTGGCTCACGGAGGGCGTGCGCTGCGGGGCGACGACGACGCTGCGCTGCTTGCCGGTCTGGAGGCCGAGCGTCAGGCTCTGGGCCAGGAAGCGCTGCACGGCGAGCGTGGACGCGGAGGCCTTCGTCAGGTTGCCCTGGAACGCCGTCGACATCCGGGAGTCCGCGACGACCGCCGTGGTGCCACCACCGATGGGCCGGGCCGCGGAGGGCGTGTACGACAGGTCGTCCTGGAGGCTGTCGCTGCGGGCGATCACCTTGTCGGCGCCCGCGGAGGTCGCGACCTTCATGATCGACGGGTCGACGGCGCCGTCCACGGGCCATGCGAAGTCCTTGGACGGTTTCACGTGGAGGACCGTCTGCACCGTGTTGTCGACGGCGTCGGTGGCCTCCTTGAGGTGGCTCAGCGAGCCCGTGACGGCCGTGCCATTGTGGGCGAGGGAGGCCAGGTCCGGATCACCGAACGGCAGGGCGACGACCTCCTTGCCCGCCACCGCCTGCTGGAGCTCGGAGAGCCACTGCTTGGCGACCTCCTGACTCCTGCCGGGGGCGGTGGCGCCGTCCTCGCCCCTGACCTCGTAGTTCCGCGTCATCGCGTCGACGGACGCCAACAGGTCCGGGTCGATCACCCAGGTGATGTCGAGGTCCTTGCCCAGCGACACCATCTGGTCGAGGCGGCCGCCCGGGGAGATCTCCTCGGCGAGGTCGTCGTTGCTGAAGACCGGCGTCTGCTGCTCGTTCGACCCCGTCTCGGCCGTCATGTGGACGTCGGATACGAGCGGCCACAGGAACGTGGTCTTCGTCTTGGTGCCGGCCTCCTCCGGCTGCCACGGCAGGAACGTGCGCTGGACGCCGAGAACCTGGTCCCAGGGCTGGGCGGCGGTCTCACCGGAGAGCGCGACGGCCAGCTGGTAGACACCGTCCTGGCCGAGGTCCAGCTCGTCGGCCGGCACGGAGATGTTGAAGGGCTCCGCAACGCCGGGGGTGAGCTTGGAGAACTTCTCGCTGTACTTGCCGCCGACTGCCTCGCCCGTGGGGCCCTGGACGTCGTCGCTCTTCTTGGCGAGGCTGTCGATGGCGGAGCGCGTGTCGAGCGAAGGCCCCACCCGCAGGTCGACGTGGGCGCCGGTGACTGGCTGCTTGCCGTTGTTGGTCACCGTGCCCGTCACGGTCACCGTGTCCCCCTCGGTGGGGGCGCTGGGGCTGAGCGAATCGACAGCGACGGACACCGAGCCCGTGCCGGGGGCAGCCTGCGGGGACTCCTGCCCGGCCGCGTCCGCCGGCATCGCGGCGGGCAACTGGAGAAGTCCGGCCAGCAGGGGCGCACCGGCGAGCAGTGCCCCGGTGCGCCGTAGCCACCGGCGGGCAGGTGAGGCACTGGTCCCCTGGAAGTCTGCCGCCTCGGCCACGCGCTCGCCCGTCCCTCGTCGTCGTCAGTGGTCGTCGGAATGTGCGTCCACGCATGGTAACGATGCGCGCTGAGGGGAAGTGCCGCGGTCCGTTCCACAAGATCGCGGCCCGGCGCCGAGCTGTCCGGTATGTCGCTGTATGACGGAGAGCGGTGGTCTCCGTCTCAAGGGCTTCTCTTGTGCGCGTATTGACGGACGTGTCTGCATGCGTAATGGGGGGAGCTCCGGGGTGCCCGGGCCACGTACCCTCTTCTGTTGTGCCGAACGCCAACGAAGAAAAGCCCAGTGCCCTGAGCCAGGTGCAGCACCGCGCGGTCAGTGAACTGCTGCGGATCGCTCCTGTCGCCGACGACCTCGCCCGCCGCTTCCAGGAGGCCGGGTTCTCACTTGCCCTGGTCGGCGGCTCGGTCCGGGACGCGCTGCTGGGCCGGCTCGGCAACGATCTGGACTTCACGACCGACGCCCGTCCCCAGGACGTACTCAAGATCGTGCGCCCATGGGCGGACGCCGTCTGGGAGGTCGGGATCGCCTTCGGCACGGTCGGGGCGCAGAAGGATGCCCGCGTCGGAGACGCTGATCGACGCTTTCAGATCGAGGTGACCACCTACCGGTCGGAGGCTTACGACCGGACCTCGCGCAAGCCCGAGGTGTCGTACGGCGACTCCATCGAGGAAGATCTCGTCCGCCGTGACTTCACGGTGAACGCGATGGCCGTCGCACTGCCGGAGAAGGAGTTCATCGATCCGCACGGCGGGCTTCAGGATTTGGCGTCGCGTGTGCTGCGTACTCCTGGTACCCCGGAGGAGTCCTTCTCTGACGATCCGCTGCGGATGATGCGGGCGGCGCGCTTCGCGGCTCAGCTCGACTTCGAGGTCGCCCCCGAGGTCGTCGCGGCGATGAACGCGATGGCCGGGCGTATCGAGATCGTCTCGGCCGAGCGGGTGCGGGACGAGCTGAACAAGCTGATCCTGTCGCCGCACCCCCGCAAGGGCCTGTCGCTGCTCGTCGAGACGGGCCTCGCCGACCGCGTGCTGCCCGAGCTGCCGGCCTTGCGTCTGGAGCGTGACGAGCACCACCGGCACAAGGACGTCTACGACCACACGCTGATCGTCCTGGAGCAGGCGATGGCACTGGAGGACGACGGTCCCGACCTGACCCTCCGCCTGGCCGCCCTGCTGCACGACATCGGCAAGCCCCGCACGCGTCGCTTCGAGAAGGACGGCCGGGTCTCGTTCCACCACCATGAGGTGGTCGGGGCGAAGATGACCAAGAAGCGCATGACGGCGTTGAAGTACTCCAACGAGCTGGTGAAGGACGTCTCACGTCTGGTCGAGCTCCACCTGCGCTTCCACGGCTACGGCACCGGCGAGTGGACGGACTCGGCGGTCCGCCGCTACGTCCGTGACGCCGGCCCGCTCCTCGACCGCCTCCACAAGCTGACCCGCTCGGACTGCACCACGCGCAACAAGCGCAAGGCGGCGGCCCTGTCGCGTGCGTACGACGGTCTGGAGGAGCGGATCGCCAAGCTTCAGGAGCAGGAGGAGCTGGACTCGATCCGCCCCGACCTCGACGGCAACCAGATCATGGAGATCCTCGGCGTCGGTCCCGGTCCGGTCATCGGCCGCGCGTACAAGCACATGCTGGAGCTGCGCCTGGAGAACGGGCCGATGGAGTACGACTCCGCGGTGGCCGCACTCAAGGAGTGGTGGGCCGACCAGGAGGGCTGAGGCTGTGAACGGGGTCATGTTTCACGTGAAACATGACCCCGGAGACGGACCGAGGGGCGGTGTTTCACGTGAAACACCGCCCCTCGC
>NZ_WWIQ01000022.1:516076-641997 GCF_009862985.1 Streptomyces sp. SID5464
CATGACCCCGGAGACGGACCGAGGGGCGGTGTTTCACGTGAAACACCGCCCCTCGCCGTGTCTGCCTTACTTCTTGTCCTTCAGGCAGAGCAGGAAGTCCTTGCCGTCACCGCTCTCGGTGTACGTGTACTGGAAGTCCTTGGCTTCGGCCTCGCACTTGCTCGACGCCAGGGTCTGCGTGAGGTACGAGCCCTCGATCTTGGCGAGCACCTCGTACTGAGCCTTCGCATCGCTGCACTCGACGACTTCGAGGTCCGGGTTGTTGTCGTTGGTGCTGCCGCGGTGCATGCAGTCGCCCACGGACGCCGTATTGGCGTCGTCCCGGCTGGTTATGTAGCCGCCGATGGCTATGCCCGCCACCGCGATGACGATGGCGATGTTCTTGATGGTCTTGAAGCTGAGCTTGCGGCCGGTCGGCTGAGGCGGAACCGGAGCGTACGGAGCCGCACCCTGGGGCGGGAAGCCAGGCTGGCCGGGCTGCTGGGGGTAGCCGCCCTGCGGCGGGTACGGGGCCTGGGGCTGACCCGCGGGCTGGCCCTGTGCGAACGGGTTGCCCTGGGGCGGCGGAGTAGTCACTTGGGGGTCCCCCTAGAACATGGTTGAGTGACGCGAACATGTCGCGAGATAAGACCCACGTAAGGTAGCGGTCCCACTGACACCGCAGTAGCCGGATGTGGCTCTGTGTCATTGATGTGACACTTACTGGCGGCCAAACCGGCCCATAGTCACAGCTACTGCCGCGTAGATAACGGCGATCGTGATCACCAGCGGCACGGATCGACCGTCCGGTGGCAGCATCAGGGCGGCGACGGCGGCGGCGCCGACGAAGGAGACGTTGAAGAGGACGTCGTAGACCGAGAAGATCCGGCCACGGAATCCGTCCTCGACGGAGGACTGGACGATCGTGTCCGTGGCGATCTTCGCCCCCTGGGTGGTCAGACCCAGGACGAAGGCCGCGGCCAGCAGAGGCGCAGCGGCGAACGGCAGCCCGAGAGCGGGCTCCAGCAGCGCGGCGGCCCCCGCGCACACGACGATCCAGCGGCCCGGCCCGAGTCGGCCCGCGGTCCAGGGCGTCACTACGGCCGCCGCGAAGAATCCGGCGCCGGAGACAGCCAACGCCAGGCCCAGCAGGGCGAGTCCGTCGTCCGTGGTCGTGGTGAGCGCGTACCGGCAGAGCATCAGCAGCATCACCAGCAGGGCGCCGTAGCAGAAGCGCATCAGCGCCATGGCCGCGAGCGCCCAGGCCGCTTCCCGGCGCTGTTGCGCGGCCAGGTGACGTACGCCCGCCACCAGGTCGCGAGCAGTGCTCGTGAGAGCCGTCGCGATGCGCTCACCCGCCCATGTCCGGTCCGGACCGAGGAGTTCCCGCGCCATGCTGAGCGATCCCAGGGCAGCGCACAGATACAGCACGGCTCCCACGAGCACCACGGCGGCGTCGGAGTCCGCCACCACCAGGCGGACGACGAAGGCGAGACCGCCGCCCGCGGTCGCCGCCAGTGTTCCGGCGGTCGGGGAGAGGGAGTTGGCGATGACGAGGCGCTCGGCGTCGACCACGCGGGGCAGGGCGGCGGACAGGCCGGCCAGGACGAAACGGTTGACAGCGGTGACGCACAGGGCGGAGACGTAGAAGAGCCAGTCCGGAGCGGGGCTGAGTATCAGCAGGGCCGTGGCGCAAGCCAGCAACGCGCGCAGCAGGCTGCCGTACAGGAGGACCTGGCGGCGCCGCCAACGGTCCAGCAGGACACCGGCGAAAGGGCCGACGAGGGAGTACGGGAGCAGCAGCACCGCCATGGCGGAGGCGACCGCGGCCGCCGAGGTCTGCTTCTCGGGCGAGAAGACCACGTACGCGGCGAGCGCGACCTGGTAGACACCGTCGGCGCCCTGGGAGAGCAGTCGCACGCCGAGCAGGCGCCTGAAGCCCTGGAAGCGCAACAGGACACGCAGGTCACGGACTACGGCCATGGGGCACAGCCTCACATACGGAGAGGGTCCCCGGGTCGTACGACCCGGGGACCCTCACAGCCCTGGCAGGAGCGACTGGTTGCGGCGCCTCAGCGCTCGACCTCACCCTTGATGAACTTCTCGACGTTCTCACGGGCCTCGTCGTCGAAGTACTGAACGGGCGGGGACTTCATGAAGTAGCTCGACGCGGAGAGCACGGGGCCGCCGATGCCGCGGTCCTTGGCGATCTTCGCGGCGCGCAGGGCGTCGATGATGACGCCGGCGGAGTTCGGGGAGTCCCAGACCTCCAGCTTGTACTCCAGGTTCAGCGGGACGTCACCGAAGGCGCGGCCCTCGAGGCGGACGTAGGCCCACTTGCGGTCGTCCAGCCAGGCGACGTAGTCGGACGGGCCGATGTGGACGTTGTCCGCACCCAGGTCGCGATCGCGGATCTGCGAGGTGACGGCCTGCGTCTTGGAGATCTTCTTCGACTCGAGGCGGTCGCGCTCGAGCATGTTCTTGAAGTCCATGTTGCCGCCGACGTTCAGCTGCATCGTGCGGTCCAGGATGACGCCCCGGTCCTCGAACAGCTTTGCCATGACGCGGTGCGTGATGGTGGCGCCGACCTGGGACTTGATGTCGTCGCCGACGATCGGGACGCCCGCCTCGGTGAACTTGTCGGCCCACTCCTTGGTGCCGGCGATGAAGACCGGAAGGGCGTTGACGAAGGCGACCTTGGCGTCGATGGCGCACTGGGCGTAGAACTTCGCCGCGTCCTCGGAGCCCACGGGCAGGTAGCAGACGAGGACGTCGACCTGCTTGTCCTTCAGGACCTGGACGACGTCGACCGGCTCCTCGGCGGACTCCTCGATGGTCTCGCGGTAGTACTTGCCGAGGCCGTCGAGCGTGTGGCCGCGCTGGACCGTCACACCGGTGCGGGGCACGTCGCAGATCTTGATGGTGTTGTTCTCGGAGGCGCCGATGGCGTCCGCCAGGTCGAGGCCGACCTTCTTGGCGTCCACGTCGAACGCGGCGACGAACTCGACGTCGCGGACGTGGTAGTCGCCGAACTGGACGTGCATCAGGCCCGGCACCTTGGACGCCGGGTCGGCGTCCTTGTAGTACTCGACTCCCTGCACCAGCGATGCGGCGCAGTTGCCCACACCGACGATGGCTACGCGAACCGAACCCATTCCGGTTGCTCCCTGTGTGTACGAGTGAGGCCCTGGGCGGGCTCTCACGTGGCGGTGTCGCCGGGCGTATCCGGACGGGGGTCGTCCCCCGGCCGGGGCAGGCCGCCCGACGCTCCAGATGTGGTGTCACGCGAACCGGGCTCCCCCGAGGCGGGACCCTTCAGGTCCCGACCCGCCCGCTCGCTCTCGATGAGCTCGTTCAGCCAGCGCACTTCGCGCTCCACGGACTCCATCCCGTGGCGCTGGAGCTCAAGCGTGTAGTCGTCGAGGCGCTCCCGGGTCCGGGCCAGGGAGAGGCGCATCTTCTCCAGGCGCTCCTCCAACCGGCTGCGGCGGCCTTCCAGAACGCGCATGCGGACGTCGCGTGAGGTTTGCCCGAAGAAAGCGAAACGGGCGGCGAATGTCTCGTCCTCGTACGCGTCGGGCCCGGTCTGTGAGAGCAGCTGCTCGAAGTGCTCCTTACCCTCCGCCGTCAACCGGTAGACGATCTTGGCGCGGCGGCCGGTGAGGGGAGCGGCCTCGGTGTCGTTCCCCGGCTCCTCGATCAACCAGCCGTTGGCGACCAGCGTCTTGAGACAGGGATACAGCGTCCCGTAGCTGAACGCACGGAACACACCCAGTGACGTGTTGAGCCGTTTGCGCAGCTCATAGCCGTGCATCGGAGATTCGCGGAGCAGGCCGAGTACGGCGAACTCGAGGATCCCGGAACGCCGGCTCATCGTCGCCTCCTCTCTGCCGCGGTACCGATGCCTCGGGTCGATGTGTCGGCCCGATGTGTCGCGCTGATGTATCGACTCGATACATCACGACGATAGAACGGCCTTCCGGATGCGACAAGAGGGGGTGTGGTGAACGGGATCACATCACCGATTCATCGGACGCGAGTTGCCTGATTTGAGGGGAACTTCTGGCCTCGGCAGGTTTTGACGGTGCGTAGTCTGTGCGCCATGCACATCACCGGGAACCAAGTGGCGCCTGAGGGCGTCGTCGTCTTCGGTGTAGTACGGGTGCATGCGGGACCGATGAATGCGGAGCCGACCGCATCCGTACTTCGGGGGGACCGGAAACCAGCCGCCGTTTCCAGGCGCGCAAGGGTGCGCCTGCCCGAGGAGTAGTCGTTCGATGAGCGAGCACCGTCGCAAACCGCCGCAGCCGCAGGGAGGCGGACGTGCCGCGGCCCGACGCGGCCAGTCCGGCTCGGCCTCCGGCCGCCGCGCGGCCCCGCGAGGCGCCACCGGGTCTCCGTCCGACTCCTATGGGTCGGACTCCTACAGCTCGGGGGGTGAGGAGCGCCCGTACGGCGGTCGTGCCGAGGCCCGGCGTGCGGCGCAGAGAAGCACGGGAGGCGGCCGACGCAGAGCGGCCGAACCGGCCCGTGGCGGCCGGCGCGCCGCCCCCGGAGGGTCGGCCGGGCCCGGGCGAGGCAGGGGGCGGGCGGCTGCCGTCTCCGACAAGAAGCGGCTGATCGACTATCCGCGGGCCGGTAAGTACGGCTGGCAGCGCTGGCTGCCGTCCTGGAAGCTCGTCTCCGGTCTGTGCATCGGCTTCTTCGGCAGCCTGGTGGCCGTGGCGGGCATCGGGTACGCCATGGTGGGCGTCCCCAACGAGGAGAACGCGGCGGCCCTGTCGCAGAACAACGTCTACTACTGGGCCGACGGCAGCCAGATGGTCGCGGCGGGCAGCGGCCAGAACCGGCAGAACGTCACGATCGAGCGCATCCCCAAGGCCATGCAGTGGGCGGTGATCTCGGCCGAGAACAAGAGCTTCTACCAGGACTCCGGCGTCGACCCCATGGGTATCGCCCGGGCCCTGGCGAACATGGCCCGGGGCGGTGACACGCAGGGTGGTTCGACGATCACCCAGCAGTTCGTCAAGAACACCTACCTGAGCCAGGAACAGACGATCACCCGGAAGTTCAAGGAGATGTTCATCTCCATCAAGGTGGGCACGAAGCTCTCCAAGCCGGAGATCCTCCAGGGCTACCTGAACACCTCGTACTACGGCCGTGGTGCCTACGGCATCCAGGCCGCCGCCCAGGCCTACTACGGCAAGGAAGCGAAGGACCTCAAGCCGAGCGAGTGCGCCTTCCTCGCCGCCCTGCTCAAGGGCCCGACGTACTACGACCCCGCGGGCAACGAGAGCATCGACGAGTCGGCGAACGCGGACGCCAACCGCAAGCGCTCTGAGACGCGCTGGCGCTGGATCCTCGAGCAGATGCACAACGACAAGAGGATCACGGACGCCGAGTACCAGGAGGCGATCAAGAAGTACCCGATGCCCCAGGGCCGCAAGGCGACCAAGGGCATGAGCGGCCAGATCGGCTACCTGGCGGACACGGCCAAGAAGTACGTCCTGAACCACTCCAACATCACGGAGAAGCAGTTCGACCAGGGCGGCTACCAGATCAGGACCACCTTCGAGAAGGCCAAGGTCGAGGCGCTGGCCAAGGCCGTGAAGAAGGTCGAGAAGGAAAAGCTGAACCCGGAGAAGCGTGAGCTGGACAAGCACGTCCAGTTCGGCGCGGCGTCGGTGAAGCCCAAGGACGGCGCGATCGTCGCGCTCTACGGTGGTGCGGGTTACGAGAACGGCCACTTCAACAACAACGCGGACACCTCGGGTGTCCCGGTCGGTTCGACGTGGAAGCCGTTCGTGCTCGCCGCCGCCATGGAGCACGGCACCTACCGGAGCGACGGTCCCCTCTCGCCGTTGAGCAAGTACAACGGCAACGACCACCTCAAGGTCCGGAACAACGACGGCTCCTACGTCCTGAAGAAGGACAACACACCGTTCTTCCAGGAGAACGAGAGCGACCACCCCTGGGGCTACATCACCTTGCGCAAGGCGATGGAGCAGTCCGTCAACACCCCGTTCGTCCAGCTCGGCATGGACGTCGGGATGAGGAACGTGCGGGACGTGGCCGAGAAGTCCGGCATCCTGGACGCCAGTTTCGCCACCCTCAACCCGTCGTTCGCGCTCGGTACGTCGACTCCCAGCGCGATCCGCATGGCCGATGCCTACGCGACGTTCGCCGCCGCCGGCAAGCAGGCCTCCCCGTACTCCGTGACCAGCGTCAAGTTCAACGGGCAGGAAGTCGAAGGCTTCGACAAGCCGCGCATCACGCAGGCGATGCCCGAGAACGTGGCCAACAACGTCACGGACGTCCTGGAGAACGTCATCCAGAACGGTACGGGTAAGAACGCCCTGGCCCTGGGCCGTACGGCGGCGGGTAAGACCGGTACCACGGACGAGAACAAGTCGGCCTGGTTCGTCGGCTACACCCAGCAGCTGTCCACCTCGGTCGCGATGTTCCGTGAGGATCCCAAGAGCGCCAAGCTGCTCTCCATGAACGGCACGGCGGGTGAGGAGTCCATCCACGGTGGTGACACTCCCACCCAGGTGTGGACCGAGTACATGAAGGCCGCGCTGAAGGGGGAGCCCGATCCCGGCTTCCCGGAGGCCGAAAGGATCGGCGAGATCCAGCACGAGGTGGGCGCCCCGTCGCCGACCCCGACCCCGAGCGTGGAGCCCAGCGAAACCGCGACCGAGTCGCCGAGCGCCACGCCCAGCGAGAGCCCGACGCCGTCTCCCTCGCCGAGCGACACCTGTGGATTCTTCGGGTGTGAGAACGACGGCGGTACGGAGAACGGCGGCGGCACAGGCGGAGACGTGACGCCCTCGCCCTCGCCGAGCGATACGAGCGAGAACGGCGGCAACACCAGAGGCAACGGCAACGGAGGCATCTTCGGAGGCCCCGCCGGATAGCCGGCCGATCGCCTTTGGGTGTTTCACGTGAAACGCGAAGATGTTTCACGTGAAACACGGGCCGCCGCACCTACCCGGTGCGGCGGCCCTCGGCGTATTGATAGACGCGTACGGCAGGATGTGCGGCATGCCCAGTGCAGAATCGACGCGAGCGAGCGTCCACGAGCCGGACCCGGTGCGGCCGACCCAGGAGGACGAGGTCGCCGCGGCCGGCAGCGAGCTGATCGGCGGCCCGCTCGGGCGGCGTGCCCTGCTCGGGGCGTCCTGGTGGACTCCCGTGCGGGTGATCGCGCTGGTGGCGATCGGCATGTTCGCCCTCGGCCTGGTCCAGAAGGCGCCCTGCTACAACGGCGCCTGGTTCTTCGGTGCCAGCTCCCAGTACACGCACGCGTGCTACTCGGACATCCCGCACCTCTACCAGGGGCGTGGCTTCGCCGACGGGCTCGTGCCGTACTTCGACAAGCTCCCCGGCGACATGCAGTACCTGGAGTACCCGGTGCTCACCGGTGTCTTCATGGAGGTCGCCTCCTGGCTCACGCCAGGCAGCGGCACCATCCAGGACCAGGAGCAGTGGTACTGGATGGTCAACGCCGGAATGCTGATGGTGTGCGCGTCGGTCATCGCCGTCTGCGTGACCCGCACGCATGCCCGGCGCCCCTGGGACGGCCTGCTGGTCGCCCTGGCACCTGCCTTCGCGCTGACGGCGACCATCAACTGGGACCTGCTGGCGGTCGCCCTGACGGCCGCGGCGATGCTGATGTGGTCGCGCGGACGCTCCCTCGCCTTCGGCGTCCTGCTGGGACTCGCCACGGCCGCGAAGCTCTACCCCTTCCTGATCCTCGGGCCGCTGCTGGTGCTGTGCTGGCGCGCGGGCAAGTGGCGTGAGTTCGGGGCCGCCCTGGGCGGGGCGATCGTCGCCTGGGTCGTCGTGAACGGGCCGGTGATGCTCTTCGCGTTCGAGGGCTGGTCGAAGTTCTACACGTTCAGCCAGGAACGAGGCGTCGACTTCGGCTCCTTCTGGCTGATCATGGCCCAGAACTCGGACAACCCCCTTAGCATCGACACCGTCAACACGCTCGCCACGCTGCTGATGCTGGTGTGCTGCGCGGGTGTCGCGGTGCTGGCGCTGACCGCGCCGCGCCGCCCGCGGTTCGCCCAGCTCGCCTTCCTGATCGTCGCGGCGTTCATCCTCACCAACAAGGTCTACTCGCCGCAGTACGTCCTGTGGCTGGTGCCCCTGGCCGCCCTGGCCCGGCCGAAGTGGCGGGACTTCCTGATCTGGCAGGCCTGCGAGGTGGCGTACTTCCTGGGGATCTGGATGTACCTCGCGTACACGACCAGCGGAGACGCCCACAAGGGACTGCCCACCGACGGCTACCACTGGGCCATCGGCCTGCACCTGCTGGGCACGCTGTATCTCTGCGTCATGATCGTGCGAGACATCTTCATGCCGGAGCGGGACCCGGTCCGACGGTCCGGGGACGACGACCCCTCGGGCGGAGTGCTCGACGGCGCGGAGGACGTCTTCGCCCTGGGCCCCGCGGCCCGTCCCGCCCGGCACGCGGCCGCTCAGTTCGACGGTCCGCAGGTCGAGTGGGGCAGGCAGGGCGCGACAGGCGGTTCGCTCTGAGCGAACGATGCGAAAGGCCGTACACGGGAAACCGTGTACGGCCTTCTTGCTGCGCTGGTCCTGGGAGTGCGTGCGCGCCGGTCAGCGGTCCACGATCCGGTCGAACTGCGTGGTGGTGTGCCGCAGATGGGCCACCAGCTCCTCGCCCACCTTCGGCTCCGGCGCGTCCGCGGGCACGAACAGGATCGAGACCTGCATGTGCGGCGGCTCGGCGAACCAGCGCTGCTTGCCGCCCCAGACGAACGGAGAAAGGTTCCGGTTGACCGTCGCGAGGCCGGCCCGGGCGACGCCCTTGGCGCGCGGCATGACGCCATGCAGCGCCTTGGGGGCCTCCAGGCCCACCCCGTGCGACGTACCGCCCGCCACGACCACCAGGAAGCCGTCGGAGGCCGCCTTCTGCTGCCGGTAGCCGAAGCGCTCGCCCTTGGCCACGCGCGTGACGTCCAGGACCGCGCCGCGGTACTCGGTGGCCTCGTGGTCCCCCAGCCACAGCCGCGTGCCGATGCGGGCACGGAACCGGGTCTGCGGGAACTGCTGCTGGAGCCGGATGAGTTCCTCGGCCTTGAGGTGGCTGACGAACATGGTGTGCAGAGGCAGCCGGGCGGCGCGCAGCCGGTCCATCCAGCCGATGACCTCCTCGACCGCGTCCGAGCCGTCGGTGCGGTCCAGCGGCAGGTGGATCGCGAAGCCTTCCAGCCGGATGTTCTCGATGGCGGCGTGCAGCTGGGGCAGATCCTGCTCGCCGATGCCGTGCCGCTTCATCGAGGACATCACCTCGATCACCACACGGGCACCGACCAGGCCGTACACGCCGTCTATCGACGAGACCGAGCGGATGACCCGGTCCGGCAGGGGCACGGGCTCCTCGCCGCGCCGGTACGGCGTCAGCACCAGCAGGTCACCGCTGAACCAGTCCTTGATCCGGGCGGCCTCGTACGTCGTGCCGACGGCGAGGACGTCCGAGCCCAGCCGTGTGGCCTCCTCCGCCAGCCGCTCGTGCCCGAAGCCGTAGCCGTTGCCCTTGCAGACCGGCACGAGGCCGGGGAACTGCTCCTGCACGTGCTTGTGGTGCGCCCGCCAGCGCGCGGTGTCGACGTAGAGCGTGAGCGCCATGGCCGGACCTGGAACCTTTCTCGCGGTTGCCGTGAATCAGTGGTTGCCGTTGTCAGAGGGTGCCGTATCAGAGGTATAGAAGCACTGAACGTGACATCAGCGGCGCGACATGTAGATGTCGAGCGCCTTGTGCAGCAGCTTGTTCAGCGGGAAGTCCCACTCGCCGAGGTACTCGGCGGCCTGTCCGCCGGTGCCCACCTTGAACTGGATCAGGCCGAAGAGGTGGTCGGTCTCGTCCAGCGAGTCGGAGATGCCGCGCAGGTCGTAGACGGTGGCGCCGAGCGCGTAGGCGTCGCGCAGCATCCGCCACTGCATCGCGTTGGAGGGCCGGACTTCACGGCCGATGTTGTCGGAGGCGCCGTAGGAGTACCAGACGTGCCCGCCGACGATCAGCATCGTCGCCGCCGACAGGTTCACGCCGTTGTGCCGGGCGAAGTACAGCCGCATGCGGTTGGGGTCCTCGGTGTTGAGGGCCGTCCACATGCGCTGGAAGTACGACAGCGGGCGCGGCCGGAAGTGGTCGCGCACGGCCGTGATCTCGTACAGCCGCTGCCATTCCTCAAGGTCCTGGTAGCCGCCCTGGACGACCTCGACGCCGGCCTTCTCGGCCTTCTTGATGTTGCGGCGCCACAGCTGGTTGAAGTTCTTGTGGACCTCTTCCAGGGAGCGGTTGGCCAGCGGCACCTGGAAGACGTAGCGGGGCTGGACGTCGCCGAAGCCGGCGCCGCCGTCCTCGCCCTGCTGCCACCCCATGCGGCGCAGTTTGTCGGCGACCTCGAAGGCGCGCGGCTCGATGTGGTCGGCCTCGATGTCGCGCAGCCTCTTCACGTCAGGGTTCTGGATGCCCTGCTTGATGGAGGTGGCCTCCCAGCGCCGGATGACCACCGGCGGGCCCATCTTCACCGAGAAGGCGCCCTGCTGCTTCAGGTGCGCCAGCATCGGCTCGATCCACTCCTGGAGATTCGGCGCGAACCAGTTGATGACCGGGCCCTCGGGCAGATAGGCGAGGTAGCGCTTGATCTTGGGAAGCTGCCGGTAGAGGACCAGACCGGCACCGACCAGCTCGCCCGTCCTGTCGTCGAACCATCCGAGGTTCTCGGAGCGCCACTCCGCCTTGACATCAGCCCAGGCCGGGACCTGCATGTGGCTCGCCGACGGCAGGCTCTGGATGTAGGCCAGATGCTGCTCTCGACTGATGGTCCTCAGGGTCAGGCTCATTTCGGGGCGCTCCTCGGGCTGGTGTGTCCCCATGGGGTCAGGGGCTCCGGCTCTCGCGCGAAGCCTACTGCGCCTTGGATGCGCGCCGGTTGGGCGTACGGAACCTTCGCCCCGGCCGTGGGCGGCCGGGGCGTCACCCGGTGTTCAGAAGGGGATGTCCCTGGCGTCAGTCGATGAGACCGCCGAAGAGACCGCCGTGCGCCATGCCCAGGAAGAACCCGACGCCTGCGGCACCGAGGCCGAGGATCAGGCCGAAGCGCTCCCTGGTCGTCTCCGAGACCCACTGGCCGTACGCGCCGGTGAGAATGCCCACCAGGCCGGTCCAGGAGCTGAGCAGGTGCAGGTCCTCGTCGACGAGTGCCGTGATGAACGACGTGATGCCCAGGACCAGGGTCACCGCGAGCAGGGCGTCCTGGAGTGGGTGGGGCTTGCCGTCCGTGGCGAAGAGGCCGCCGGCGGTGTTGGGTCGCAATGCCTGTGCCATAGGGCACCTCCTGCGAAAGTCGGCGCATCGTAGCGCCATACACACCCGATGTGTACAGATTGGCTGCCCTCGCGGCCGGATTTCAACCGCAAGCCACTGTGCGGGTAGTCTGTACCGTCCGCACCGGTGTCTGCCCATGTCACGACAGGGGCTTCTCGACAGAACCCCCGACTGTCAGTGGTGGCCGATACCGTTGCTACGCATCACAACCCTCCTGCCACGGAACGACCGTGGCCGCTGAGTCCAAAGGAGGTGGGTTCCACATGCGTCACTACGAGGTGATGGTCATCCTCGACCCCGACGTCGAGGAGCGCGCTGTCTCCCCGCTGATCGAGAACTTCCTCTCTGTCGTCCGTGACGGCGGCGGAAAGGTCGAGAAGGTCGACACCTGGGGCCGTCGTCGTCTCGCGTACGAGATCAAGAAGAAGCCCGAGGGCATCTACTCGGTCATCGACCTTCAGGCTGAGCCTGCGGTCGTCAAGGAGCTCGACCGCCAGATGAACCTGAACGAGTCGGTCCTCCGGACCAAGGTCCTCCGTCCCGAGACCCACTGAGCTCTCCCGCTCAGCTGATTCCGGGATTCGAGTAGCAAGCAGCCAGAGCAAACCCGCCGAGAGGTTCCCCCATGGCAGGCGAGACCGTCATCACGGTGGTCGGCAATCTTGTCGACGACCCCGAGCTGCGCTTCACCCCCTCCGGTGCGGCCGTCGCGAAGTTCCGTGTCGCGTCCACTCCCCGCACCTTCGACCGCCAGACGAACGAGTGGAAGGACGGCGAGAGCCTCTTCCTGACCTGCTCGGTCTGGCGTCAGGCGGCGGAGAACGTCGCCGAGTCGCTCCAGCGAGGCATGCGCGTCATCGTGCAGGGCCGGCTGAAGCAGCGGTCCTACGAGGACCGTGAGGGCGTCAAGCGCACGGTCTACGAGCTGGACGTCGAGGAAGTCGGCGCCAGCCTGCGCAATGCCACGGCCAAGGTCACCAAGACCACCGGCCGCGGTGGCCAGGGCGGCTACGGCGGCGGTGGCGGTGGCGGCCAGGGTGGCGGCGGCTGGGGCGGCGGCCCCGGCGGCGGCCAGCAGGGCGGCGGCGCTCCCGCTGACGACCCGTGGGCGACCGGCGCTCCCGCCGGTGGCAACCAGGGCGGTGGCGGCGGCTGGGGCGGTGGCTCCGGCGGCGGCCAGCAGGGCGGCGGCTACTCGGACGAGCCCCCCTTCTAGGGCGGGTTCGCACCCCAACTTCTTGATCACACAGGAGATACACCATGGCGAAGCCGCCTGTGCGCAAGCCGAAGAAGAAGGTCTGCGCATTCTGCAAGGACAAGGTCACGTACGTGGACTACAAGGACACGAACATGCTGCGGAAGTTCATTTCCGACCGCGGCAAGATCCGTGCCCGCCGCGTGACCGGCAACTGCACGCAGCACCAGCGTGACGTCGCCACGGCCGTCAAGAACAGCCGTGAGATGGCGCTGCTGCCCTACACGTCCACCGCGCGATAAGGGAAGGGTGACCGACACATGAAGATCATCCTCACCCACGAGGTCTCCGGCCTCGGTGCCGCGGGCGACGTCGTCGACGTCAAGGACGGTTACGCTCGCAACTACCTGATCCCGCGGAAGTTCGCTATCCGCTGGACCAAGGGTGGCGAGAAGGACGTCGAGCAGATCCGTCGTGCTCGCAAGATCCACGAGATCCAGACCATCGAGCAGGCCAACCAGGTGAAGGCCCAGCTCGAGGGCGTCAAGGTCCGCCTGGCTGTCCGCTCCGGCGACGCCGGTCGTCTCTTCGGTTCCGTCACCCCGGCCGACATCGCTTCCGCGATCAAGGCTTCCGGTGGCCCCGAGGTCGACAAGCGCCGCATCGAGCTGGGCTCGCCGATCAAGACGCTGGGCGCTCACGAGACGTCCGTGCGTCTGCACCCCGAGGTTGCCGCCAAGGTCAACATCGAGGTCGTCGCGGCCTGAGTGCCGCGCTCGCTGAAGCAGTGAGCGATGGGGTCGCACCTTTCACGGGTGCGGCCCCATCGTCGTTTCGGCCCCATCGTCGATGTGGCCCGTCGTCGTTTCACGTGAAACACCGTGTTTCACGTGAAACAGCAGTGAGGGCCGAGTCCGGCGGTCAGCGGGTCGCGCCCGTCACGATCCAGCGGCCCGAGCGGGTCCGGAGCCACAGCGTCAGCATCCGCACGGTCATCATCAGCGTCATGGTGGCCCAGAGGGCGGTGAGTCCACCGCCCAGTACTGGCACCAGCAGGGCGACCGGGGTGAAGACCGCCAGAGTGAGCAGCATGGCCCAGGCCAGGTAGGGGCCGTCACCGGCGCCCATCAAGACTCCGTCCAGGACGAAGACGATGCCGGAGATCGGCTGCGAGAGGGCGACGATGAGCAGGGCGGGCAGCGCCACGTCCTTGACCGTCGCGTCACTGGTGAACAGGGGCAGGAATGCCGGTCGGGTGATGACGACCAGGATGCCGAGAACGACCCCGACGGCGATCCCCCACTCGACCATGCGACGGCACGCGTCGCGGGCACCTTGCGCGTCACCGGCTCCGAGGTAGCGACCGATGATCGCCTGTCCCGCGATGGCGATGGCGTCGAGGGCGAAGGCGAGCAGGCTCCACAGGGACAGGATGATCTGATGTGCGGCGATGTCGGCATCCCCGAGACGGGCGGCGACCGCCGTGGCGATCATCAGGATCGCTCGCAGGGAGAGGGTGCGAACCAACAGGGGCACACCGGCCTGTGCGGAGGCCCTGATGCCTGCGGCGTCCGGGCGCAGCGAGGCACCGTACCGGCGCGCCCCGCGCAGAACCACGGCGAGGTAGACCAGGGCCATGCCCCACTGGGCGATGACGGTGCCCCAGGCGGAGCCGGCGATCCCCAGGTCGGCGCCGTAGACGAGCCCCGCGTTGAGGGCGCCATTGGCGACGAAGCCGGCGATGGCCACATAGAGAGGCGTTTTGGTGTCCTGGAGGCCGCGCAGCACGCCGGTCGCGGCGAGGACGACGAGCATGGCCGGTATGCCGAGCGTGGAGATGCGCAGGTACGTGGTCGCATAGGGAGCCGCCGCGTCGGAAGCGCCGAAGAGGTCCACGACAGAGGATGCCGTCGGCAGGACGACGGCGACGACGGCAGCGCCGAGGAGCAGGGCCAGCCAGATACCGTCCATGCCCTGGCGAATGGCGGCCTGGAGATCACCCGCGCCGACGCGGCGGGCGACCGCCGCTGTCGTGGCGTAGGCGAGGAAGACGAAGACACTGACGGCGGTCATCAGCAGGGCCGAGGCGACGCCGAGGCCGGCGAGTTGGGCCGTGCCCAGATGGCCCACGATGGCGGTGTCGGCCATGAGGAAGAGGGGCTCGGCGACGAGGGAGCCGAAGGCCGGCACGGCGAGAGCGACGATCTCTCGGTCGTGCTGTCTCCGGCCGGTTCTGCGGCGCGCGGGGGCCTGTGTCATGTGCACCAATCTAATCGTCCACAGGTAAGAGATGCAACGGCCTTGTGGCCCTTACTTTCCGTCCAGGGGTGCGCACTGCTGTACACCGTTCGAAGCGATCTTGCGCCGGTCGGGGAAGTTTTTCTTCTGCACAGCCGGTGGACGGCAAATCCGCAGGTCACAGCAGCCTTTCCCGGGCAGCTCGCTGCTTGTTCACAGGCCTGTCCACCGGGTCGTGCACAGGTTTTGAGGAGTTCTCCACAGCATCTGGGCCGTCGTCCACATGGCCTGTGGATAACCAGATTGGCTGACGGTGCCGACAGGCCTAACGTGGTCCGGCGCCCGCTCCGTCTGCCGGTTTTCAAAATGTCACAAAACCGGCGTTGGTCAACCGGAGTTGGGCGTCTCATTTGTCAGTGCCGTGCCGTAGAAAAGAGGGGCACGGCGAGGTCTGCTGCGGCGGACGGGAGGAGGTGGCTCGGTGAGCATTTCCGAGCCCTTGGACGACCCGTGGGCCGACAGCGGTCCCAGTGATCGTCTGCCCGCCTCCCGCCGACGTGGCGACGGAGCCCGTGGCCGCGACGAACAACACGAGCGCGGCAGGGACAACGGGGCCTGGGACGGCGGCGCCGCCCCGACGTTCGAGCGGGTACCGCCGCAGGACATCGAGGCCGAGCAGTCCGTCCTCGGCGGCATGCTGCTCTCCAAGGACGCCATCGCCGACGTCGTCGAGATCCTCAAGGGCCACGACTTCTACAAGCCGGCCCACGAGACGATCTACCAGGCCGTCCTCGACGTCTACGCCAAGGGCGAGCCGGCCGACCCCATCACGATCGCCGCCGAGCTCACCAAGCGCGGCGAGATCAACAAGGTCGGCGGGGCCTCGTATCTGCACACCCTCGTCCAGACGGTGCCCACGGCCGCCAACGCGGCCTACTACGCGGAGATCGTCCACGAGCGGGCCGTGCTGCGCCGCCTGGTCGAGGCGGGTACGCGCATCACGCAGATGGGATACGCGGCCGACGACGACGTCGACGAGATCGTCAACCGCGCCCAGGCGGAGGTCTACGCGGTCACCGAGCAGCGCACCAGCGAGGACTACCTGCCGCTCGGCGACATCATGGAGGGCGCGCTCGACGAGATCGAGGCGATCGGCTCGCGCAGCGGTGAGATGACCGGCGTGCCCACGGGGTTCACGGACTTCGACTCGCTCACCAACGGGTTGCACCCGGGCCAGATGATCGTCATCGCCGCGCGTCCCGCCATGGGTAAGTCGACGCTCGCGCTGGACTTCGCGCGGGCCGCCTCGATCAAGAACAACCTGCCGAGCGTGATCTTCTCGCTCGAAATGGGACGCAACGAGATCGCGATGCGTCTGCTGTCCGCCGAGGCGCGAGTCGCCCTGCACCACATGCGGTCCGGCACGATGACGGACGAGGACTGGACGCGCCTGGCCCGGCGGATGCCGGACGTCTCGGCCGCCCCGCTCTACATCGACGACTCCCCGAACCTGTCGATGATGGAGATCCGCGCCAAGTGCCGCCGCCTCAAGCAGCGCAACGATCTCCGGCTGGTGGTCATCGACTACCTCCAGCTGATGCAGTCCGGCGGTTCCAAGCGGGCCGAGAGCCGTCAGCAGGAGGTCTCGGACATGTCCCGTAACCTCAAGCTGCTGGCCAAGGAGCTGGAGATCCCGGTCATTGCGCTCTCCCAGCTGAACCGTGGTCCCGAGCAGCGCACGGACAAGAAGCCGATGGTCTCCGACCTGCGTGAGTCGGGTTCCATCGAGCAGGACGCCGACATGGTCATCCTGCTGCACCGCGAGGACGCCTACGAGAAGGAGTCACCGCGCGCGGGCGAGGCCGACCTGATCGTGGCCAAGCACCGAAACGGTCCGACGGCGACGATCACGGTCGCCTTCCAGGGTCACTACTCGCGGTTCGTGGACATGGCGCAGACCTGATCCGGTGCCGACGCAGACCTGAATCGGTGGCGACGGCGAAATGAGGTCGACTCGGTCGTGCCCGGCCAGGTGGACTTGGCCCATGACGACACCTCAGGAAGAGCTGCTTCCAGCAACGAGTCGTGCGCTGCTGCACCGGATCGCCGTGGCACAGGCCGAGGGGCGGGCGCCGTCGCTGGTCGCGTCCGTCGTCCGGGACGGCCGGGCGGTGTGGCACGGTGCCCGCACATCGGTGGACGGGCAAGTGCCCGACGAGAACGTCCAGTACCGCATCGGCTCGATCACCAAGACCTTCACCGCCGTTCTCGTGATGCGCCTGCGGGACGAGGGGCTGCTCGGGCTCGGGGATCCACTGGAGAAGTTCGTGCCGGGTACCGGCGCGGGGGAGGCGACCATCGCCGAACTGCTCGCGCACACGGGCGGGCTGGCGGCCGAATCGCCCGGCCCATGGTGGGAACGCACGCCCGGATCCCTGCGGCCGGAACTGTCCGACGTGCTCGGTGAGCAGCCCCTTCTGCACCCCGTCGGCCGACGGCACCATTACTCGAACCCCGGCTACACGTTGCTGGGCGCACTCGTGGAGGAGCTGCGGGGGATCTCCTGGGAGGAGGCACTACGGCGTGAAGTGCTCGAACCACTGGGGCTCGACCGGACAACCGTGCGACCGCAGGCCCCGCACGCGGGTGGCTGGGCCGTGCATCCCTGGGCCGATGTTCTGCTGCCCGAGCCCGCCGAGGACCTCGGTCGTATGGCACCCGCCGGTCAACTCTGGTCGACCACGGCAGACCTGGCCCGTTTCGCGGCCTTCCTGGTGAAGGGCGACGAGAGGGTGCTGAGTGCAGAGTCCGTGTGCGAGATGCGGACTCCGGCGGCGCCGGCGGAAGCGGTGGACGTGATGTCCGGTGACGCCTACGGCCTCGGCATGCAGATCCAGCGTCGGCACGGTCGGCTGCTCGTGGGGCACAGCGGATCCCTGCCGGGCTTCCTGGCGAGTGTGAGCATCAGCGTCGAGGACGACGTAGCGGCGGTCGTCCTGGCCAACTGCACCTCAGGCCCACTGGTCTCCGGCGTCGCCGCCGATCTCGTCCGTATCGTCGCAGAGGCGGAGCCACGCATCCCCGACGCCTGGATTCCGATGCGTGCGGTCGATCCGTCGGTGCTGGAGCTGACGGGGCAGTGGTACTGGGGGACGTACGCCTTCGCCCTGCGGCTCACGGCCGACGGGCTCGCCTCGCTGGAGCCGCTTTCCGGCAACGGGCGGCGCTCGCGGTTCCGTCCGAACGGCGACGGCACCTGGACCGGGCTGGAGGGCTACTACGCCGGGGAGCTGCTGAAGGCCGTACGGCGCCCCGACGGGTCCGTGAGCCATCTGGACCTCGGCTCGTTCGTGTTCACGCGGCAGCCGTACGACGAGGCGGCCCCGGTGCCCGGTGGGGTCGACCCTGAGGGGTGGCGCGGCATCGGATAGGCGGTGACATGACTGGGCGCCCTGTTTCACGTGAAACAGGGCGCCCACGCGCATCCGGTCACAGCGGGAGCTTGAAGCCCGTGTGGGAGGCCGTGAAGCCGAGTCGCTCGTAGAAGCGGTGGGCGTCGGTGCGGGTCTTGTCGGAGGTCAGCTGGACCAACTGGCAGCCCTGATGCCGGGATTCGTCGATCGCCCACTCGATGAGCCGTGTTCCCAGGCCGCTGCCGCGCTCCTCGGCGTGGACGCGTACGCCCTCGATGATCGACCTGGTCGCACCGCGACGGGACAGCCCCGGAACGATCGTGAGCTGGAGCGTGCCGACGACGCGGCCTTCCCGGACCGCCACGACCAGGCGCTGATTCCGGTCGGCGCTGAGCCGTTCCAGCGCGGCCAGGTACGGGGTGAGGTCGTCGGGTGACTCGCGCTGTGCGCCCAGGGGGTCGTCCGCGAGCATGGCGACGATCGCCGGCACGTCGTCCGCGACGGCAGCACGTATCTCAAGATCTCCCATGACCGCACCCTACGCAGAGACGCCCGGTGCGGAGTCCGGCTTATGCGGGCACCGGAGTCTTCAGAGTCTCCACGACCCGGACCAGCGGGGCCAGTTCGGGATTCTTCGCCGCCTCGTCGAGGGCCTCGCGCAGCGCGGCGTCGTTGGTCGGCCGGGCCTCTTCGAGCAGCTTGAGGCCCGCCTCGGTGACGTTCGTGTAGATGCCCCGGCGGTCGGTGGGGCAGAGGTAGCGCTCCAGGAGTCCGCGGTCCTCGAGCCGGGTGACCAGACGCGTGGTGGCGCTCTGGCTGAGGACGACGGCGTCGGCGACCTGCTTCATCTGGAGATGCCCTCCGTCCCCGTCGTGCTGCCGGCTGAGCACGTCAAGCAGGGAGTACTCGCGCACGCTCAGGTCGTGCTTGGCCTGCAGGGCGCGCTCGATGTGGGCCTCGATCCTCCCGTGCAGGAGGGAGAGGGCGCACCAGCTCTGGGCGAGAGCGGTGAGCGCGGGGTCCGTCGCTGTCATTGGCGTTTCCTCCGTCCCGGAGCGGCTGACCTCCAGGATAGAGCAGGAGCGCAATTGACGGCGGTTGCATATATCCCGCGTCTGCAATTATTGTGGGCGCACGCAAAGCGCTCCTGCAATCGTCTGGGAAGGTGTACCCCTCCATGCCTCTCGCGCTTCTGGCCCTCGCGATCGGGGCCTTCGGAATCGGAACGACCGAGTTCGTGATCATGGGCTTGCTGCCCGAGGTCGCGGGCGACTACGGGGTCTCCATTCCCACCGCCGGGTACCTGGTGACCGGCTACGCGCTCGGGGTCATGTTCGGCGCCCCGCTGATGACCGTGGTGGGCACCAGGATCTCCCGCAAGCGGATGCTGATGTTGCTGATGGGCCTGTTCATCGCCGGCAACCTGATCTCGGCACTCGCTCCCGCCTTCTCCGTCATGCTGATCGGCCGGATCGTCGCCTCGCTGGCCCACGGCGCCTTCTTCGGCATCGGCTCGGTCGTCGCGGCCGACCTCGTCGCCCCGGACAAGAAGGCCGGAGCCATCGCGATGATGTTCACCGGTCTGACCGTCGCCAACGTCGTCGGCGTCCCGCTGGGCACCCTCGTCGGGCAGTCCGTCGGCTGGCGGGTGACCTTCGGTATCGTCGCCGCCCTCGGGGCCGTCGGCCTGGCCGGCATCGCCCGGCTCGTCCCCGACATGCCCAAGCCGGAGGGAGTGCGCCTGCGGCACGAGCTCGCCGCCTTCAAGAACGTGCAGGTACTGCTCGCGATGGCGATGACCGTACTCGGCTTCGGCGGCGTCTTCGCGGCCATCACCTACATCGCTCCGATGATGACGCACACCGCGGGCTTCGCCGACGGCTCCGTCACCTGGCTGCTGGTCCTCTTCGGCCTCGGCATGGTCGGTGGCAACCTCGTGGGCGGCAAGTTCGCCGACCGCGCCCTGATGCCCATGCTGTACGTGTCCCTCGGTGCCCTGGCCGTCGTCCTGGCGCTGTTCACCCTCACCGCGCACGACAAGCTGCTGTCGGCCGTCACGATCGCCCTGATCGGCGCGCTGGGCTTCGCCACCGTCCCGCCGCTCCAGAAGCGGGTCCTTGACCAGGCGCACGGTGCCCCCACGCTGGCCTCCGCCGTGAACATCGGCGCCTTCAACCTCGGCAACGCTCTGTCCGCCTGGCTCGGCGGCCTCGTGATCGCGGCGGGCTTCGGCTACACCGCCCCCAACTGGGTCGGTGCCGCCCTGGCCGGGGGAGCCCTGGTCCTGGCCTTCCTCTCGGCCGCACTGGAACGCCGTACCGGTGCTCCCAGCACCGTCGTCACGGGATCCGCGCCGACCGAGCAGCGGACCGCCGCCCATCACTGAGCCACCGGGTCGGCCAGGCTCACCGCCTTCTCCGACCCGGACCAGCATGATCAGCGAATTTTCCTAGGAGAACTCCCCCATGAGCACCACCACCGCGGTCGCGCCGCTGACCACCCAGGACGCCGACGTCCTCGTCACCGCCGCCCGGCGTGCCGCCGAGGCAGCAGGTGTCACCGTCAGCGTCACCGTCCTGGACGCCGGCGGCCATCTGCTCGCCTTCCGGCGTGACGACCGTGCCGTGCTGATCTCCGGCGAGACCAGCACCCGCAAGGCCTACACGGCTCTCCAACTGAACGCGCCCACCGCCGACCTCGTCGACGCCGTGCAGCCCGGAGGCCTCTTCCACACTCTGCCCACCGCGCTCGACCGGCCGCTGTTGTTCATCGCCGGCGGCGTGCCGGTGCACCGTGACGGCCGGCTGATCGGGGCGATCGGTGTCGGCGGCGGTGCGCCGGAGCAGGATCACGCCTTCGCCACGACCGCCCTGAAGGCCCTCGCCTGACCGGGCCCTTCAGCGAGGCGACGCCGGTTCCCCGAAACTCAGGGGGGCCGGCGTCGTCGTATCGGGGGCTCGTCAGCCCGCCGCGACCGTGACCGGGGCGAACCGACGGCTCCAGTCCCCGGGCAGCTCGGTGATCCCGTAGGTCATCACCGAGTTGAAGGCGGCGGACGCCAAGCCCCGCTCCTTCGCCCACGCGAGCAGCTCTGTGTGCCGTACGTCGATGTCGGTGCGCAGGGGACGGTCGATGTGGGCGGCGAGGGAGGCGATGAGGGCCTGGGCGACCGACGTGTCACGTGCGATGAGCGGACCGATGACATGGGTGTCCATGTTGGGCCAGGCGGCCGCGTATCCGATGATCCCCCCGTCCTCCTCCGCCACGCGCAACTGGTCGGCGAAGGCCGGCAGTCGGGTGACGATGTGGGTGCGGTCGGTCCCGAACGCCTGCTCGTCGAGCCGGAGGATCGCAGACAGGTCCTCGGCGGTCGCGGCACGGGTGGCGACCGCCGGCTGCGGCCCGCCAGGAGTGAAACGCCCGCACACCATCTCCGCCCGCCCGGTGACCTTGAAGCCGAGTTCCTCGTAGAGGGGTCGGCCGTACGGCGTCGCATGCAGGGTGAGGGGCGTGGGGCCCATCGCGGAGATGACGTGGCGCATCAGCCGACGTCCCACGCCGTGCCGGGTGTGCCGTTCGGCGACGAGGACCATGCCGATCGCCGCGAGGGCGGGGCGCTCCTGCGGTCCGTACTCGGTAACGACACAGGCGCTCACGAGGCCGCCGTCGGGGTCGTCGATGCCGTAGCCCTTCCCGGCCGTGAGGAGGAAGCCCCACTTGTGCTCCTCCCGTGGCCACCCCCGGTCCTCGGACAAGTCGGCGCAGGCGGCGAGATCGCGGAGCGTCAGACGGCGGATGGGCAAAGAGGCAAGGGAAGGAGTCGGCACGCAGGTCAGGCTGTCCGACCGAAGCCCCTGACGTCCACCTCTTTCCCTGGACACATACGAGCTTTTGGCCAGTTGTAGCCGACTGAACAGAGCACGGACAGACGCCGGACGTTTCACGTGAAACACCGGCGCGGCGCCCGGTATTGACCGCGCTCTGGCAGTTCGCGCCGTGCCCTCATTCGTGACGGGGCAAGGGGGGACTTGTGTGCGCAGCGGTGGCCGGTAGGGTCGACTCCGGTTCATGTCCGGGGCGGCTGACCCGTTCTGAGTGGGCCGCGTACAGGGCAATGCAGCCTAACGGGACGGAGAGATCGAAAACCCGCGTTTCCGGATATGCGACTGAGCCGCCCAGGCGAGTGGGAAGCTCGGGTGGGAGTACTGCGGCCAATGTCACACTCTTGCCTTACTTGTCCGTACAGAGCTGGAACACGGGTTGAATGTGGCCGCATTGGCCGCGACACCGGATGGGAACGCCGTCCGTCCACGGGGGAAAGCAGGCACCTTCCGACTGGGGAAGTGCGCAGACCGACCGAAAGATGCTCGAGGCGAGGCACACCATGGACGCTCCGACCACCACGTCGGCCGACAACGGCACTTCTGGCGGCGGGGGCGACTGGTTCACGCCCCGCAACAAGCCGACGTCGACGCCGGACAACGAGCCCGGGACGGCGGAGGGCCGTCGACCTGCGGTGATACGCCCAGTGGGTCGGCAGACGGCCGACCCGGAAGCGCCGACAGACGGCGCGGCGGCCCCGCCCGCCTCGACGACAGACAGCGCGAACACCGGTGTACCGGACCAGGAGCGCGGATCCCCTGAGGCGATAGCCGGGCCCGCCTCCATGCCCCCACCCACCGCCTCCTCGCCCGCGGCCTCGTCACCACGACCCGCGCCCACGCCGGTCACACCGGCCCCGGCGCCCTTCGCCTCCGCCACGGCTCCTCCCGCCGAGCCGCGTGTCCCCGCCCAGCGGCCCGCACCTGTGTCGTCCCCAGGGCCGGCCCGCTCAGCCCCGGACACGGAAGCGTCCCCCGACGCCGTCCTCATCCGCCGCGCGATGGCAGAGATCACGCCCGTGGCCGACAAGGTCACCTCGTACTTCTACGCCCTGCTCTTCGTCCGCCACCCCGACCTGCGCTCGCTCTTCCCGGCCGCGATGGACACCCAGCGGGACCGGCTGCTCAGGGCGCTGCTCACGGCCGCCGAGCACATCGACAACACCGATGTCCTGGTCGACTACCTCCAGAACCTCGGCCGGGGCCACCGGAAGTACGGAACGCGGGCCGAGCACTACCCGGCCGTCGGCGAATGCCTGATCGGCGCGCTCAGCAAGTACGCCGCCGGGGTCTGGGACGCGGAGATGGAAGCGGCCTGGGTGCGGACGTACACCACGATCTCCCAGGTCATGATCGACGCGGCGGCCGCCGACGAACTGCGTGCTCCGGCCTGGTGGTACGCCGAGATCGTCACCCACGACCTCAGGACCCCGGACGTCGCGGTCGTCACCGTCCGCCCCGACCAGCCCTACCCCTTCCTCGCCGGGCAGTACACGAGCCTGGAGACCCCGTGGTGGCCCCGGATTTGGCGGCACTACTCCTTCGCCTCGGCACCCCGCTCCGACGGCCTGCTGTCGTTCCACGTGAAGGCCGTCCCGGCGGGCTGGGTCTCCAACGCCCTGGTGCACCGCGCCCGCCCCGGTGACATCGTCAGGCTCGGCCCGCCCGCCGGTTCCATGACCGTGGACCACACCACCGACAGCGGACTGCTCTGCCTGGGCGGCGGCACCGGTATAGCGCCCATCAAGGCGCTGGTCGAGGACGTCGCCGAGCACGGGGAACGCCGGCCGGTCGAGGTCTTCTACGGCGCCCGTACCGACCATGATCTGTACGACATCGACACCATGCTCCGCCTCCAGCAGAGCCACCCCTGGCTCTCGGTCCGCGCGATCATCGACCAGCAGGCGCACCAGCAGCTTCCGGACGCGGTACGTGCCTTCGGGCCGTGGAACGAGTACGACGCCTATCTGTCGGGCCCGCCGGGGATGATCCGCAGTGGTGTGGACGCCCTGCGGGACATCGGCATCCCGTCGGAGCGCATACGGCACGACTCCGTGGAGGAACTGGTCGCGGCCGGTTCCTGATCCGCCGCCGGTATCAGCCCAGGTCGGGGGCGTGCATGGCGCGCACGCCCTCGATGTTGCCGTCCAGGTAGTGCCGCAGCGAGAGCGGCACGAGGTGAACGGAGGCGATGCCCACCCGGGTGAAGGGCACACGCACGATCTCGTACTCGCCGACGGGTTCGTCCACCTCGGGGCCGTGGCGGAGGGAGGGATCCATGGACTCCAGGCGGCAGACGAAGAAGTGCTGCACTTTCACACCCGTCGCGCCGCCGTCCTCCCCGATGTGCTCCACGGTGTCCACGAAGCAGGGCACGACGTCGGTGATCTTCGCGCCGAGCTCCTCGTACACCTCGCGGTGCAGGGCATCGACAACGGTCGGGTCGTCGGGCTCGACCCCGCCGCCGGGAGTGAGCCAGTAGGGATCCATGCCCGGCTTGGTGCGCTTGATCAGGATCAGGTCGTCCCCGTCCAGCAGAACGGCACGGGCGGTGCGCTTGACCACGGGTCGGACGGTCATGGGTGAAATGTGGCCCGGCTGGTTCCACGTGAAACATCGCGAAAAGTCACCGGTCGAGCTCCCAGAGTGAGGCGCTGTCCGGGCAGCCGGCATGCGCGCCCGCGCAACCCGTCACCCGCGCCCGGGGGCCTCCTCAGCACCAGTCGGCCGCCGCCCGCTGCAACCACTCGTGGGCCCGGGCGATGTGGGGCATCGCGAGCGTCCCGGTGCGCACCACCAGGAAGTACGTGCGCAGCGGCGGCACCGCCGGCTCATGCAGGGCGACGACGTCACCCCGCTCCAACGCGGCCACGCACAGATAGCGGGGCAGCACCGCCAGGCCCGCGCCCGCGATCGCGCACGCCAGAACCGCACGCAGGTCGGGGACGACGACAGTGCCCGGGGCGGCTGGGCGCGAGTCGAAGACGGAGGCCCAGTAGCGGGAGACGAACGGCAGCGACTCGTGCACCTCGACGACGGGCACCTGCTCCAGGGCCGGTTCCGGCTTGCGGTCGGGCTGCCCGGCACCGATCTGTTCGGCCCAGCGCGGGGCGGCGACGAGGACGTGCTCCTCGTCGCAGAGCGCAGTCGCCGTGAGCAGGGCACCGCGCGGACGGGCCGTGCTGATGGCCAGATCATGGTGCCCGGCGGAAAGCCCTTCCAGCGTTTCCTCGACATTCCCGAAGGAGGCGCGCAGAGCGAAGCCCTGGCCGTCCTCTCCGGTCAGCTCCGTGAGGGCGGGCAGGGCTCGTTCGGCGGTGAACTCCGGGGGTCCGGCGAGGTGCAGCGTCCGTAAGGAGGAGTCGTCGTCGAGGCCGGTCTCGGCTATCTCCACCAAGGCGTCCAGATGCGGGGCGGCCTTGTGGGCGAGTTCGTCGCCGATGCTGGTCGGAGTCACGCCGCGGGCCTGCCGCAGGAACAGGGGGCGGCCCAGCTGCCGTTCCAGCGTGCGAATCTGCGAGGTGACGGCCGGCTGGGAGAGGCCGAGCAGGGCGGCGGCGCGGGTGAAGGAGCCGGCCCGGTGCACGGTCACGAAGGTCCGCAGCAAGGCCAGATCCACCGTGCGCCCTCCCCTCTTCGGCCCCGCTCCCGGCCCCCGACCGCGCCCAACTATAAATAAGTCGATAGGTCTCTGTCGCTACTGTGATTGGACACTGACAGAGAGTCAACTAGCCTTGGTCGCGCGGTTCTTGCGCGCGGAACCGGGGGACGGTCCGAGCCACGAGGGGGGAGGCTCGGACCGTCCGTGGGGGATGGTCAGGCTGCCGACGCGTCCAGCGCGCGCAGCACATCGGCCACCAGGTCCTCGGGGTCCTCAGCGCCGACCGACAGGCGGATGAAGCCCTCAGGCACCGCGTCGCCGCCCCAGCGTCCACGCCGTTCGGCCGTGGACCGCACTCCGCCGAAGCTCGTCGCGTCGTCCACGAGCCGCAGGGCGTCGAGAAAACGCTCGGCACGCGCGCGCGTGGGCAGCGAGAACGACACCACGCAGCCGTAGCGCCGCATCTGCCGCGCGGCGATCTTGTGGGCGGGGTCGTCGGGAAGTCCGGGGTAGCGCAGCCCGGTCACCTCGGGCCGCTCGCGCAGCGCCTCGGCGACCGCCAGGGCCGTCGCGCTCTGCCGGTCGACCCGCATCTGGAGCGTCGCGATCGAACGGTGCGCCAGCCAGGCCTCCATCGGCCCGGGAATCGCACCGACGATCTTGCGCCACCGGCGTACGGCGGCCATGGCCTCGGGGTTCCGGCCGACGACGTAGCCCAGGAGGATGTCGCCGTGACCGGTGAGCTGCTTGGTGCCGCTGGCCACCGCGAAGTCGGCGCCGAGCTCCAGAGGGCGCTGGCCGAGCGGCGTCGCCAGGGTGTTGTCGACGGCCACCAGGGCGCCACGCGCGTGCGCCGCCTTTGCGAGCCGCCTGATGTCGCACACGTCGAGGCCGGGGTTCGACGGAGTCTCGATCCACAGCAGCTTCGCGCCGTCGAGGACGCCGAGCTGGGCGTCACCGCCGGTAGGCGCGGTGCGCACCTCGATGCCGTACGCCTCCAGCTGGGCGCGCACCAGGGGCAGTGCCTGGTAGCCGTCGTCGGGCAGGACGCACACGTCTCCGGCGCGCAGCTGGGAGAAGAGCACCGCCGAGATCGCGGCCATACCGGAGGCGAACACGAGCGTCTCGACGCCGTCCTGGCCGGGTGCTTCCAGCTCGCCGACGGCGCGTTCCAGCAGCGTCCAGGTCGGGTTCTCGTCGCGGCCGTAGGCGTAGGGGCCGGTGGGCTCGCCCGGCAGGTGGTAGTGGGCGGCGAAGACCGGTCCGGGCAGGGTCGGCTCGTACTTGGCCGGCTCGGGCAGCCCGGCCCGCACCGCGCGCGTGCCGTCACCGGCGCCGGCGGTCACCTGGTCCAGGTCGCGCGCCACTCGGCCCGTGGCATCCGCCCGCCCGGCGTCGCCTGCCACCCGATGCGCGTCACCCGTCGCGGAATCGCTCATGCAGCCTGTCCCTCCACGTCCTCACGTACCGCGGCGAGCAGACCGGCGCTCGCCGCCTCCACCATCTCAAGGCACTCCTCGAAGCCCTCGGCTCCCCCGTAGTAGGGGTCCGGTACGTCGAGGTCATCGCCTGCGGCGGGGTCGTACGAACGCAGCAGACGCACCTTCTGCGCGTCCTGTTCCGTGGGCGCGAGGCGGCGCAGCGCCCTGAGGTGGCCGGAGTCGAGGGCGACGACCAGGTCGAGGCGGGAGAACCACGACGGCTGGAACTGCCGGGCCGTGTGGCCGCCGGCGTAGCCGTTCTCCTCCAGGACGGCCACCGTGCGCGGGTCGGCGCCGTCGCCCTCGTGCCAGCCGCCCGTGCCGGCACTGTCGACCTCCACCAGGCCGTCGAGACCGGCCTCCGCCACGCGCGCGCGGAAGACGATCTCGGCCATCGGGGAACGGCAGATGTTGCCCGTGCAGACGAAGCAGACGCGGTACGTCATGCGCGCTCAGTCCTTGTCGGGCAGGACGACGTGCAGCGCCCAGGAGACGACGGAGATGATCAGGCCGCCCAGGACGGCCGTCCAGAAGCCCTCGACGTGGAAGCTGAGATCGAGCTGGTCGGCCAGCCACGAGGTGAGCAGCAGCATCAGCGCGTTGACGACCAGGGTGAACAGGCCGAGCGTCAGAATCAGCAGCGGGAGGCTGAGGAGCTTGACGACCGGCTTGACCAGGAAGTTCACCAGGCCGAAGATCAGCGCGACGATTATCAGGGTGCCGGCCTTCTTGCCCGTGCTGTCACCGGTCAGGGTGATCTTGTCGAGCAGCCATACGGCGACCGCCAGGGCACCCGCGTTGGCGATCGTCTTGACTACGAAATTCATCATGTGTCTGATCGTGGCAGACCTGATCGGACATGGGGACACGAGGCAGGGGCGGACAAGACGATGAAGGCATTCCGGCTGGACGAACTGGAGGCGGAGCGCGCCGCCAACGAGGGCGCCTACCTGCAGTTTCTGCGGGAGCAGAACATGTCGGTCGGCCTGTACGCCCTCGATGCGGGCGACCAGGATCCACAGAAGCCGCACAATCAGGACGAGGTCTACTTCGTTGTGAGCGGCCGTGCCGCGATCACCGTCGGACTGGAGACGACGCAGGTGGCGCGCGGGAGCGTGATCTACGTCCCGGCCGGTGTCGCGCACAAGTTCCACCACATCACCGAGGACCTGAGGGTGCTGGTGGTCTTCTCTCCGCCCGAGAGCTGACGAGCCGCCTCAGGGTTCCCTAGGGGATCGGTCAGGGGAGGACAAGGGATGCGAGGCACCCGCAGGGCCCCCTCCCGGACCTAGCATCGAGTGCAGGACATCAGGATCCGAAGAGAGCGACAGGACCCGGCACTCGAACGGGTGGAGAGGTAAGGACGAGGGCGATGCGAGAGATCTTCACGGGACTGCCGTGGTGGGTGAAGTGGATCGCGGTGCCGGTCATCGCCCTGGTCGTGTTCGGCGGGCTGATCGCCAGCGTGGTCGGTTTCGTCATCGGACTGCTCTTCAAGGTGCTGGTCTTCGTGGCCCTGGTGGGCGGACTGATCTACGTCGTACGGAAGTTCACGGCGAGCTCCTCGTCGCGCAGCGACTGGTGAGACCGGTGGGAAACCGGTGGGGGTAGCGGGAAACACCGGGAGCCGCCGGTTCGCTCGGCCGGGGGAAGTTTCCGTTCCGGGCCGTCTGCGTGCGGTGGCAGACGAATAGAGTCCGGAACTCGACGCGGGGACATCCCCGCGAGCGGCGTACACCCCCACCCGTGTCCATCGGCACGGTCTGCCCCCTCGCGCTTCGGGAGTGACCCTTGGCCCCGGCTGACACCGCACCTGTCCACCTGCACACCGTCCCCGCGCAACCGCGTTCGACGCCCTGCTCCGAGCAACCGCCTCCCGCCACGCCGCCCCCTCCGGCGACCCTCATCGGGTCCGTGCAGCGCGCGATGCGCCTGCTGGAGACCGTCGCCGCGCACGAGTACGGCGCCCCCGCCAAGCAACTGGCCCGGGAGACCGGGCTGGCCCTGCCCACGACCTACCACCTGCTGCGCACGCTCGTGCACGAGGGCTATCTGAGCCGGGACAAGGGCCTGTTCTTTCTCGGTGACGCCGCCGAGCGGCTGAGCAGCAGCGGGGCACGGCAGAAACGTCGCAGCACGATCGTCGACGCACTCGCGCACTGGCGGGACGTGCTCGGCGTCCCCGTGTACTACGCGGTGTACCGCGAGGGCGAGATCGAGGTCATGTGCGTCTCCGACACCCCGGGCAATCCCGCGGTCGAGGAGTGGGCCGACTTCCGGGAGACCGGGCACGCGCACGCCATCGGGCAGTGCCTGCTGTCCCAACTGGACGAGGAGGCCCGCCGGGACCACCTCGACCGCTATCCCGTGCAGGCCCTCACGCCGTACACCGTGCGGGACAACCACAGCCTGCTGCGCCGCCTGGAACGGGTGCGGCGGATGGAACCGGTGATCGAGCGTCAGGAGTACGCCCTGGGCGCCGTCTGCGCGGCGATCCCGCTCACCCTCGGCACCACGGCCGCCACGATGGCCATCTCCCTGCCCGCCCACCAGGAGCACCGGCTGCTCCCGGCGGCCCGGCAGTTGCAGAGCGAGGTCGGGAGTCTGCTCGGGTCGCTCGCGCTCTCTATCAGTATGTGAAAACTCACTCCTTGTGATCTGCTGTGTACGTTCAGCAAGATTCCACCAAGTGTCAGAGGTTCGTTCCCGGCCAGTCCACGGCGAATGACGGGGTTAGCGATGCGCGAGTCCGTACAGGCAGAGGTCATGATGAGCTTTCTCGTGTCCGAGGAGCTCTCCTTCCGCATTCCGGTGGAGCTGCGCTATGAGACCAGTGATCCCTATGCCGTCAGGCTGACCTTCCACCTGCCCGGTGATGCCCCGGTGACGTGGGCTTTCGGCCGGGAGTTGCTGATCGACGGGGTCGGCCGGCCGTGCGGGGAGGGCGATGTGCGGGTCACGCCCGTCGACCCGGACTCGCTGGGCGAGGTGCTGATCCGGCTTCAGGTGGGCAGTGACCAGGCGCTGTTCCGGTCGTCGACGGCACCGCTGGTCGCCTTCCTCGATCGCACCGACAAGTTGGTGCCGCTGGGCCAGGAGGGGTCGCTCGCCGACTTCGACGCCCATCTCGACGAGGCCCTGGACCGCATCCTCGCGGAACAAGGCGCCGGCTGAGGCATCCGTCGGGCGGCACGGTGGAGTAACGCTTCACCGGATGCCGCCGAGCTGTGCAGGAACGCTTCTCTGTGCGGCGGGGGCTTCGGAGTTCGAGAGGCGTCAGCGCTTGCGGCGCCGGCCCCTCCCCCCGCGTGCCGGGGCCGCGACCGCCTCCGCGGCCGGCTGCGCTCCCGAGCGGTCCGCCGAGACCACCAGTGCCGCCAGCGCCGTGGTGACCGGCACCGAGGCGACCAGGCCGATCGAACCGACCAGCGTGCGCACGATCTCCTCCGCGACCAGCTCGCTGTTGGCGACCGTCCCGACACCGCTCTGCGCGATGGAGAACAGCAGGAGCAGCGGCAGCGCGGCACCCGCGTACGCGAGGACGAGCGTGTTGACGACCGAGGCGATGTGGTCGCGGCCGATCCGGATCCCCGCGCGGTACAGGCCCCGCCAGCCCATGGACGGGTTGGCCTCGTGCAGCTCCCACACCGCCGACGTCTGTGTGACCGTCACGTCGTCGAGCACGCCGAGCGATCCGATGATGACGCCGGCGAGCAGCAGACCACTCATGTCGATCGTCGGGTAGAGCCCGTGGATCAGACCGGTGTTGTCGTCGGTGTTGCCGGTGAGCGCGGCCCAGTCGATGAACAGCGAGCCGAGAACGCCGATCAGCAGCAGCGAGACGAGGGTGCCGAGCACCGCCACGGAGGTCCGGGCGGACAGGCCGTGACACAGATACAGGGCGATGAGCATGATGGCGCTCGCGCCCACCACCGCCACGAGCAGCGGGTTCGAGCCCTGAAGGATCGCGGGCAGGATGAAGAAGTTCAGCACCAGGAAGCTGATGGCCAGTGCGACCAGGGCCATGACACCCCGCAGTCGCCCGACGACCACGACGGCGAGGGCGAAGATGCCGGCGAGCAGCGCCATGGGCAGGCGGCGGTTGATGTCGGTGACCGAGTACTGGAGGTCCTTCGGCGCGGAGGGCTCGTAGGCGACCACGACCTTCTGGCCCTCGTGCAACTGGCGGGACTGGTCCGGCTGGACGATCTCGGTGAAGGTACGGCCCTTGTCCTTGCCGCTGTCGACCCGGATCGTCGCCCGCTTGCAGGTCCCCTTCTCCTGCTGCACAGCGGAGGAACCCTCGGCGGTGGAGGTGTCGCCGGTCGGCGGGACGCCCGAGGCGCCGGCCTCCTTGCAGCTCACCGCCACGACCTTGGTGACCGAGGCCTGCTGCGTCTGCCGGTCGAAGCCGACGCCGGTGCGCTCGTGCGGCGGGGCCCCGCCCGGCCACAGCACGGCGAGACCGACCAGCACGGCAGCGGCGAACGGGATCAGGACCGCCGCGATGACCTTGCGCAGGTGCATCGAGACCGGCGTGGCAGGGCCGTGGCTGTGACTGTGCCCGTGCCCGCCGCCCGGGGCGGAGCCGGGTCCGTTTCCGTGACCGTGCCCGTCGCCGCCGCCGTGGCCGTTGCGCCCACCGTGCCCATGGCCGCCGCCGGGGCCGTGGCCTTCGCCGTACCCGTCGTCTCCGCCGCGCCCGTGGCCTCCGCCGGGCCTGTCGCCTTGTCCGTGCTCGTGCCCGTACCCGTTGCCTCCGCCGGGTCGGTCGCTTTCCCTGGGGCCGGGGCCGGAATCGTGCCAGCTGCCGGAGCCGGCCCCATACGTACCGGCCGGACCGGCCGCACCGGCACCCTGCCCGCTGCCGGGACCTGGCCTGTGCCCCTGCGTCTGCCCCCGGGCAGGCCCGAACCCGCCCCCGGCGGCGAAATCGTGCTCGCGCCCACGGCCGTTGCCGTTGCCGGCGCCGGACCCGCGGGGCGGTTCGGGCGGTGGGTAAGGAGGACGCTGCGTCGTGGTCACCGACCGATCATCGCAAGAACGAGGGGGGCCCTCTGTTCACCGCGCCAGAATTGCCGCTAGCGTGGAGGCACCTTTTGTACACGCGGGAGCTCGGAGCACCGGGCTGAGAGGGCGCTGACCTCCGTCCCAGCGATGTTTCACATGAAACATCACCGAAGTCGAGTGATGTTTCACACGGAACGTCGGCAGACGGAAGCCGCTGCGTCGACCGCCGAACCTGTTACCGGGTAATGCCGGCGTAGGGAGTAGGTCTCATGACCAACAAGGACGCACGCACGCCTGCCTCCGTTCAGGACGAACAGTCCGAGGAGGCCGGGAAGTCCATCGGCTGGCACAAGGCGTACGTCGAGGGCAGCCGCCCCGACCTGCGGGTGCCGGTCCGACAGGTGCATCTCACCAACGGCCAGTCGGTCACGCTGTACGACACGTCGGGCCCGTACACCGATCCGCTCGTCGACACGGACGTCCGCAGGGGCCTGTCGCCACTGCGCGAGAACTGGATCATCGCCCGTGGCGACACCGAGGAGTACGCCGGCCGGCCCGTCCGACCCGAGGACGACGGCATCAAGCACACCTCGCCACGCGGTGGCCTCCGCAACCTCGACGCCGTCTTCCCCGGTCGGCCGCGCCAACCGCGCCGCAGCAGGGACGGCAAGGCGGTCACGCAGCTCGCGTACGCCCGCCGCGGCGAGATCACGCCCGAGATGGAGTACGTGGCCATTCGGGAGAACGTCTCGCCCGAGGTGGTCCGCGACGAGATCGCGGCCGGCCGGGCGGTGCTGCCGGCCAACGTCAACCACCCGGAGATCGAGCCGATGATCATCGGCAAGCGGTTCCTGGTGAAGGTCAACGCCAACATCGGCAACTCGGCGGTGACGTCCTCCATCGAGGAGGAGGTCGAGAAGATGACCTGGGCGACCCGCTGGGGCGCCGACACGGTCATGGACCTGTCCACCGGCCGCAACATCCACACCACGCGCGAGTGGGTGCTGCGCAACTCCCCCGTGCCCATCGGCACCGTGCCGCTCTACCAGGCCCTGGAGAAGGTCGACGGCAAGGCCGAGGAACTGACCTGGGACATCTACAAGGACACGGTCATCGAACAGGCCGAGCAGGGCGTGGACTACATGACGGTCCACGCGGGCGTGCGCCTGCCGTACGTGCCGCTGACGGCCAACCGCAAGACCGGCATCGTCTCGCGCGGTGGCTCGATCATGGCCGCCTGGTGCCTCGCGCACCACAAGGAGTCGTTCCTGTACGAGAACTTCGAGGAACTCTGCGAGATCCTCGCCGCGTACGACGTCACATACTCTCTCGGAGACGGTCTGCGGCCGGGCTCGATCGCGGACGCCAACGACGAGGCGCAGTTCGCGGAACTCCGGACTCTCGGGGAACTCAACCGGATCGCGAAGCGTTTCAACGTACAGACCATGATCGAAGGCCCGGGCCACGTCCCGATGCACAAGATCAAGGAGAACATCGACCTTCAGCAGGAGATCTGCGATGAAGCTCCGTTCTATACGCTCGGCCCGCTGACCACGGACGTCGCGCCGGCGTACGACCACATCACCTCCGGCATCGGCGCCGCGATGATCGCCTGGTGGGGCACGGCCATGCTGTGTTACGTCACGCCCAAGGAGCACTTGGGCCTGCCGAACCGAGACGACGTCAAGACCGGCGTCATCACCTACAAGATCGCCGCCCACGCAGCGGATCTCGCCAAGGGACACCCGGGCGCCCAGGAGTGGGACGACGCGCTGTCCGACGCCCGTTTCGAGTTCCGGTGGGAGGACCAGTTCAATCTCGCCCTCGACCCGGACACGGCACGGGAGTTCCACGACGAGACCCTGCCGGCGGAGCCCGCCAAGACGGCTCACTTCTGCTCGATGTGCGGTCCCAAGTTCTGCAGCATGAAGATCTCGCAGGACATCCGCCGTGAACACGGCGGCACCAAGGCCGAGATCGAGGACGGCATGGCCCAGAAGTCGAAGGAGTTCGCGGCGAGCGGGAACCGCGTGTACCTGCCCATCGCGGAATGATCCGCCCGCACACAGGCCGAGGGCCGGGGACCGGTGGTCCCTGGTCCCCTGGCCCGCGGGAGAGGCCCGGTCCGGGGCACTGCCCGACGGCTACTCCGGCTGGTGTTCCGGCCCTCCGAAGTCCGGGCTCGTGTAGTCCGGGCTGCTGAAGCTCGGCCGCGAGCCGCGGTCGCCGTCGTCCGGGCTGGTGAAACCCGGGCGGTCGTAGCCGAGATGCGGGATGCGGCTGACCGGCGTGGACGGGGCGGTGTGGTGCAGCGCGGCGGCCGCGTTCGGATCGACGAGGGCCTCCCGGAGGAAGGGCACGATGCCGCGTTCCAGCAGGGCCTCGCGCCAGGCCTCCCTGGCCCGGTCCACCTCCCCCTGTGCTTCGCCGTGCGGGCCGCCTTCGGCCGTCGGCTTGTTGCGCAGGGCGGTGATCAGCAGTCCCACCGCGGCGACGAGGATCGCGACCGCTGTCACGGCGCCGAACACCCAGCCCGTGGTGAGCATGGTCCGGGCGAACGTCTGCTCGGGGTTGAGCATCTGAAGGATGTAGCCGACGAGCAGGAAGATCGCCGCGGCGGTGCCGGCCAGGACGGGAGCGAGGACGGCGACGACGGCGACGGCGCCCGCGCCGGCGGTCTCGGCGACCTCGCCCATGGTGGCGGCGAGGCCCGCCGCACCCGTGTCCGGCTCGGAGGAGCCGGTCGCGCGCACGGCCGGTTGGCTGGACGGCGCCGGCTGCCGCTGTTCCTCGCGGACCTTGACGTAGTGCTGGTATTCGGTCGACGCGGCCGCCGTGATGAGCGCGGTGGCGTTCAGCGCCATGGTGCGCAGTTGCTCGGGGTTGAGCCGCTGTCCGACAGCGGCCAGTTCCGGACGGTGTGGTGCGGAGCGCAGCGCCTCATCGAGGATCCGCTCGTATTCCTGGCGGTCCTCGCTCAGCAGGTGCTGCGGAACGCTGTTCATGTGCATCCCCCGATGCTCCGTAGGGCTTGGGGCTCGGCATGCTGACGAGCCGTCGGGCAGAAACGGAGGGGAGCCTGCTACGGATAAGCCGATGGTAGAGCCGTGAAGGTGGGCGGTGACAGGGGGTTTACCGAAATTGGCCCCTCAGCGGTCCGGTCCTGTGACGGGAAACGCCTGCCCGGTGAACGTTCACGTATCCAGCGGCAGTTGCTGGACCAGCAGCTTTCCGGCCATGGTCACGCCGCCGTCCATGGCGATGGCGAGTCCGTCGGCGTAGACGTGCGGCCCCTCGACCACGGGGTCGTTGCTGTCCTCGTCGTCCTCGGAGCCGACCTCGCCCAGCAGATACGGAATCGGGCTGTGACCGTGAACGATGCGGGTGCCCCCGTACGTATCGAGCAGGGAGCGCACGGCGTCCGCGCCGCCCTCGTCACGGAAGGAGAACCGCTTGGTGAACTTGCGGAACAGGTCCCAGACCTCGTCCGCGTCGTTGCGCGTGAGCGTCTCGCGGACGGTGTCGTTGACCTCTTCGATGGAGCGGCCGTAGTCGAGGTAGGCGGTGGTGTCGGAGTGGACGAGCAGGTGGCCGTCGACTTCCTCGACGGCGTCCAGACGGGCCATCCACTGCAGGTGGTGGTCCTGGAGACGGTCCATGTCGGTCTTCTGGCCGCCGTTGAGCAGCCAGGCCGCCTGGAAAGTGGCGGTGCCCGCACCGGAGTTGACGGGAGTGTCGCCGAACCGCTTGGCGCCGAGCAGCAGCAGCTCGTGGTTGCCCATGAGCGCCTTGCAGTAACCGCCGGCCGCGGCGGCCTCGGCGGACAGCCGCATCACCAGGTCGATGACGCCGATGCCGTCGGGCCCGCGGTCGGTGAAGTCGCCGAGGAACCACAGCCGGGCGGTGCCCGCGCACCAGTGGCCGTCGGCGTCGAGGAGGCCCTTCTCCTGGAGGGCCGCCACCAGCTGGTCGAGGTAGCCGTGCACATCGCCCACGACGTAGAGCGGGCCCTGCCCGGTGTCGGCCTGCGGCGCTGCGACGGCCTCGGGGTCGACGGTCACCTGGACGGTGTCGCCCCGGTGGATCACGGGCAGATCGCGCTCGGTCGGCGTGTACCCCTCCGGGTAGGTCTCCTCGGGCGGCGGGGCGACCTCGCCGGGGTGGGCGCTGTGGACGTACGGACCGGTCTCGTGGACGTACGCGGGCACCCGGAAGTCGCGCAGCGTCGCCGTCCGCTCCACCTCGGGTCCCTGACCGGCCCCCTGAGTCATCGACCCCTCCACCATCGCGCCGCATCTGCACCGCATCGGACTGCCTGGTCGTAGCGGCCCGTGGGTGTCGTGGGCCCATCATAGGAATGCGGATCGCGCCATGTGATGACCCAGGGGTGGTGAATCAGAGCAAGAGTCCAGTTCACCGCGGCTTTCGCCCCGATTGAGCCGGGCTTTGACCACCGTGTGACCATCCTCGCTTTCCTTCTCTTCGCGAGAACGATCCCTTCTCTCCGGGGGACCGGCCCCGTTTCTCCCCAGGAAGGCGATCGTCCCTTTACCCGGGTGTACCGGCCTACGTCTCCTCGGGTGACCGCGGCGGGCTGACCGTCGTGCGCGGCGGGCGCCGCTGGGACGACGTGCGCACGATCAGCTCCGTCGGTATCACCTGCTCCACCGGACGGTCCGATTCCACTCCCTCGATGGCGTCGATGAGGAGCTGCACGACCGCCGTGCCGATCCGGCGCGGTTTGAGAGAGAGCGTCGTGATGGACGGCTCGGTGTTGGCGTACACGGTGGACTCGCTGCAACAGACCAGCAGCAGGTCGTCCGGTACGCGCAGGCCGTAGCGCCGGGCGGCGGCGAGCAGGTCGGTGCCGTTCGGGTCGAACAGCCCGTAGACCGCGTCCGGCCGGTCGGGTCGGGCGAGCAGCCGGTCGGCGGCGACGGCGCCCGCGCATGGATCGTGCGCCGGGTAGGCCTCGTACACCGGATCCTGGCCGACGCGCTCGCACCAGCGCAGGTACGCGGTGGTCGACAGGTGGGTGTACGTGTCGGTCGTCGTGCCGGTCAGCAGGCCGATGCGGCGGGCGCCGGCGGCGGCCAGGTGGTCGAGGATGCCGAGGACGGCGGCCTCGTGGTCGTTGTCGACCCAGGCCGTGACCGGCAGCGAGCCGGCCGGGCGGCCGTCGGAGACGACCGGCAGGCCCTGCCGCACGAGTTCGCTGACGACCGGGTCCTGGTCGGAGGGGTCGATGACGACCGTGCCGTCCAGGGCGACGTTCGACCACACGTCGTGGCGGGAGGTCGCGGGAAGGATGACGAGGGCGTAGCCGCGGGCGAGCGCCGCTGAGGTGGCGGCCCGCGCCATCTCGGCGAAGTACGCGAACTCGGTGAAGGTGAAAGGTTCATCCCCGTACGTGGTCACGGTCAGGCCGATGAGTCCCGACTTGCCGGTACGGAGGGTCCGGGCGGCGGCCGAGGGCCGGTAGCCCAGCCGGTCGGCGACCTCACGGACATGGCGCCGGGTGGCGTCCGGGAGCCGGCCCTTGCCGTTGAGGGCGTCGGAGACGGTCGTGATGGAGACTCCGGCGGCGGCGGCCACGTCTCTGATACCCGCCCGGCCCGGCCGACTGCCTCGACGTGAGGTTTCCGCGCGGCTCACCTGGTGCTTCCCTGCTGCTGTCATGGCGAGCCGATAGTAGGGCTCATGCGGTGGGGTAGTGCGGACGCATATGCGCGCGTTGACAGGTACGTTTCTGCATGATCATTGAGCTTCAATTGCCTTGGAAACCAAGGGCGTTGAGCGCTCCCATGCCAGTACGTGACGTGGCGGCCCGCACGGGCCTGCCAAGTGGCCGATGTTGCGAAGAGGTCTCAACTCACCTGCACGGGGGATGCGCGCCACGGCGTGCACTACCGGCGCGTAGATATATGTGCGGCGCGCCCCTGCATTCGTACGCCTTCGTACGGCGATGCCCCTGATGCCGCTGTGGCGCACGAGGCCGGCGCTCGTCGCGCCGTCGTGGCTATACGCAGCGGCGCCGAATCCTCATAAGGTGAGGAGTATTGGATGTCGGCGGCGGTCATGGGCCGCCGGTCTTCGCGAGGAGGACTGCGGTGAGCGAGACGAGCCCCAAGCTGCGCGCCGAGCTGGAGGGGATCCCCACCTACAAGCCGGGCAAGCCGGCCGCGGCGGGTGGGCCGGTGGCCTACAAGCTGTCCTCCAACGAGAACCCCTACCCGCCGCTGCCGGGCGTGATGGAAACGGTGACGGCGGCGGTCGGCAACTTCAACCGCTACCCGGACATGGCCTGCACGGCGCTGATGAACGAGCTGTCCGAGCGGTTCGGCGTCCCCCTCTCCCACCTGGCCACCGGCACCGGGTCGGTCGGTGTCGCACAGCAGCTGATCCAGGCCACGTCAGGTCCCGGCGACGAGGTCATCTACGCCTGGCGGTCCTTCGAGGCGTACCCGATCATCACGCAGATCAGCGGCGCGACATCGGTGCAGGTGCCGCTGACGTCCGGTGATGTGCACGACCTCGACGCGATGGCCGACGCGATCACCGAGCGGACCCGGCTGATCTTCGTCTGCAACCCCAACAACCCGACGGGCACGGTCGTGCGGCGGGCGGAGCTGGAGCGCTTCCTCGATCGCGTGCCCGGTGATGTGCTGGTGGTGCTCGACGAGGCCTACCGCGAGTTCATCCGTGACCCCGAGGTGCCGGACGGTGTCGAGCTCTACCGAGACCGACCCAACGTCTGCGTCCTGCGGACCTTCTCCAAGGCCTACGGTCTCGCCGGCCTGCGCGTCGGGTTCGCCATCGCCCACGAGCCGGTGGCCGCGGCGCTGCGCAAGACAGCGGTCCCGTTCGGGGTGAGCCAGCTCGCGCAGGAGGCGGCGATCGCCTCGCTGCGTGCCGAGGACGAACTGTTCGGCCGGGTCGGGTCGCTGGTGTGTGAGCGCACGCGCGTGGTCGACGGGCTGCGCGCCCAGGGCTGGACGGTGCCCGAGACCCAGGCCAACTTCGTGTGGCTGCGGCTGGGGGAGCGCACGGTCCCGTTCGCGGAGGCGTGTGAGCAGGCGGGCGTGGTGATCCGGCCGTTCCCGGGCGAGGGTGTGCGGGTGACGGTCGGGGAGACCGAGGCGAACGACATCTTCTTGAAGGTGGCGGAAGGGTTCCGTAAGGAGCTGTAGGGCTCCGAGCCTGGTCAGGCGTCCAGGAGTTCCACGCGCACGGGGTCGCCGTCCCGCACCGTCGCGAGCACTCCTGGGTCGCCGTCGATGCGGCCCAGGACGTTGCACGGGCTTGCGAGGCGGCACTCGTCGCCCTGCGAGATAGGCGTGGGTCCGTAGGGGAGGGCGAGGGCGTCGCCGTCGGTCCAGAAGGCGACCGTGCCCGGCTCGACTACCTCCCTGGCCCCTGTTTCACGTGAAACAGACACCCCTGTGTCGAAATACACCTCCTTGCCCCAAGTGCGTGCGGTCGAGACGAAGGGCAGTGCCTTGGCGAGGGCCTTGGTGGTCGGGGTGTCGTCGAGAGCGGCGGTGAGATGCCCCGCCGGCCAGGAGATCCGTATCTGTAGTGATGGCGGTGTCTGCATGCCGTCGATTCAACAATATGTTGAAGCCCCGGCCAAGGGGTCGACTGTGACGGGGGAGACAGGGGGTCCCCTCTAGGTCCCGAAAGTCCGTGCTGCATAATGGCTTGTGAATGTGAACGCTTTCACAAGCGTATGTAAGGAGCGGCGACGTGGACCTGGCTTTGGCGCCGGAGACCCTGGCGCGATGGCAGTTCGGCATCACCACCGTCTACCACTTTCTGTTCGTCCCCCTGACGATCTCGCTGGCCGCCCTGACGGCCGGGCTGCAGACCGCCTGGGTGCGGACGGAGAAGGAGAAGTACCTCCAGGCGACGAAGTTCTGGGGCAAGCTCTTCCTGATCAACATCGCGATGGGTGTGGTCACCGGCATCGTGCAGGAGTTCCAGTTCGGCATGAACTGGTCCGACTACTCGCGCTTCGTCGGTGACGTCTTCGGTGCGCCGCTCGCCTTCGAGGCCCTGATCGCCTTCTTCTTCGAGTCCACCTTCATCGGCCTGTGGATCTTCGGCTGGGACAAGCTGCCCAAGAAGATCCACCTGGCCTGCATATGGATGGTCTCGATCGGCACGATCCTGTCGGCCTACTTCATCCTCGCGGCCAACTCCTGGATGCAGCACCCGGTCGGCTACCGGATCAACGAGGCGAAGGGGCGGGCCGAGCTCACCGACTTCTGGCTGGTGCTGACCCAGAACACCGCGCTCGCCCAGGTCTTCCACACGCTCACCGCGGCCTTCCTGACCGGTGGCGCCTTCATGGTCGGCATCGCCGCCTTCCACCTGGTCCGCAAGAAGCACGTCCCCGTGATGAAGACCTCGCTGCGGCTGGGCCTCGTCACCGTCGTCGTCGGCGGACTGCTCACCGCGGTCAGCGGTGACGTCCTCGGCAAGATCATGTACCAGCAGCAGCCGATGAAGATGGCCGCGGCCGAGGCGCTGTGGGACGGCGAGAAGCCGGCGCCCTTCTCGGTCTTCGCCATCGGCGACGTCGACAAGGGGCACAACAAGGTCGCCATCGAGATTCCCGGCCTGCTGTCCTTCCTCGCGAAGGACGACTTCACCTCGTACGTGCCCGGCATCAACGACGTCAACAAGGCCGAGCAGGAGAAGTACGGGCCCGGCGACTACCGGCCCAACATCCCCGTCGCCTATTGGGGCTTCCGCTGGATGATCGGCTTCGGCATGACGTCCTTCGCCATCGGTCTGGCCGGACTGTGGCTGACCCGTAAGAAGTTCCTGCTGCCGCAGCATCTGCGGGTGGGTGAGGACGAGGTGCCGCATCTCGTGCTCCTGCCGAAAAAGGCCCTCGGTCCGACCCTCACCAAGTGGTACTGGCGCATCGCGATCCTCACCCTGGGCTTCCCGCTGATCGCCAGCTCCTGGGGCTGGATCTTCACGGAGATGGGCCGCCAGCCGTGGGTCGTCTACGGCGTGCTCCAGACCCGGCACGCGGTCTCCCCCGGTGTCTCCCAGGCCGAGGTCATCACGTCGATGATCGTCTTCACCACGCTGTACGCGATCCTCGCCGTCGTCGAGGTCAAGCTGCTGGTCAAGTACGTCAAGGCGGGCCCGCCGGAGCTCACCGAGGCCGACCTCAACCCGCCCACGAAGATCGGCGGCGACTCCCGTGACGCCGACAAGCCGATGGCCTTCTCGTACTAGGCCGAGGGAGCTGCACAGTCATGGAACTGCACGACGTCTGGTTCGTCCTGATCGCCGTCCTGTGGACCGGCTACTTCTTCCTGGAGGGCTTCGACTTCGGGGTCGGTGTGCTCACGAAGCTGCTCGCCCGCAACCGGCCCGAGAAGCGGGTGCTGATCAACACCATCGGCCCCGTCTGGGACGGCAACGAGGTGTGGCTGCTGTCGGCGGGCGGTGCCACCTTCGCCGCCTTCCCCGAGTGGTACGCCACGCTCTTCTCCGGCTTCTACCTGCCCCTGCTGCTCATCCTGGTCTGTCTCATCGTCCGGGGTGTGGCCTTCGAGTACCGCGCCAAGCGACCCGAGGAGAACTGGCAGCGCAACTGGGAGACGGCGATCTTCTGGACCTCGCTGATCCCGGCGTTCCTGTGGGGTGTGGCCTTCGGCAACATCGTGCGGGGCGTGAAGATCGACCAGGACTTCAACTACGCCGGCGGCGTCCTGGACCTGCTCAACCCGTACGCGCTGCTGGGCGGTCTGGTCACGCTGGCGCTGTTCACCTTCCACGGGACGGTCTTCGTCGGGCTCAAGACGGTCGGGGAGATCCGGGAGCGGGCGCGGAAGCTGGCACTGCGCGTCGGGTTGGTGACCGCCCTGCTGGCTCTCGCCTTCCTGCTGTGGACGCAGTCCGACCGGGGCGACGGGGCATCGCTCGTCGCGGCGGTCGTGGCGGTGGTGTCGCTCGTCGTGGCCATGGTCGCGGCACGGGCGAGGCGTGAGGGCTGGGCGTTCGCCCTGTCGGGGCTCACCATCGTGGCCACGGTGGCGATGCTCTTCCTGACGCTGTTCCCGAACGTCATGCCGTCGACGCTGAACCCGGACTGGAGCCTGACGGTCACCAACGCCTCGTCCAGCCCGTACACGCTGAAGATCATGACCTGGTGCGCGGCGATCGCCACTCCGGTCGTGCTGGTCTACCAGGGCTGGACGTACTGGGTGTTCCGCAAGCGGATCGGTACGCAGCACATCGCCGAAACTGTGCACTGAGGTGTGTTTCACGTGAAACCGATCGATCCGCGTCTGCTCCGGTACGCCCGTGCCACCCGAGTCTTCCTGGTGGCGGTCGTCGCCCTGGGCGCCGTCGGGGCGGGGCTGGTCATCGCGCAGGCGATGCTCATCGCCGAGGTGGTGGTCGGCGCGTTCCAGCACCGTATGGCGGTGTCCGAACTCGGCACTCCCCTGCTGCTGCTGGTCGCCGTCGCGGTCGGCCGGGCGCTGGTCGGCTGGCTCACCGAGCTCGCCGCGCACCGGGCGAGCGCGGCGGTGAAGTCCGAGCTGCGGGGGCGGTTGCTGGAGCGTTCCGCTCAGCTGGGACCGGGTTGGCTGAGCGGGCAGCGGACCGGTTCGCTGGTGGCTCTGGCCACGCGGGGTGTCGACGCCCTCGACGACTACTTCTCGCGGTATCTGCCGCAGTTGGGTCTCGCGGTGGTCGTGCCGGTGGCGGTGCTGGCGCGGATCGTCACCGAGGACTGGGTGTCCGCGGCCATCATCGTGGGCACCTTGCCGCTCATTCCGGTCTTCATGGTGCTGATCGGCTGGGCCACCCAGTCCCGGATGGACCGCCAGTGGCGGCTGCTGTCGCGGCTGTCGGGTCACTTCCTGGACGTCGTCGCGGGGCTGCCGACGCTGAAGGTCTTCGGGCGGGCCAAGGCGCAGGCCGAGTCGATCCGGCGGATCACCGGCGAGTACCGGCATGCGACCATGCGGACGCTGCGGATCGCCTTCATCTCCTCCTTCGCGCTGGAGCTGCTCGCGACGATCTCCGTGGCGCTGGTCGCCGTGACGATCGGCATGCGGCTGGTGCACGGCGAGATGGACCTGTACATCGGCCTGGTCATCCTGATCCTGGCACCCGAGGCGTATCTGCCGTTGCGGCAGGTCGGGGCGCAGTACCACGCGGCGGCGGAGGGGCTCGCCGCGGCCGAGGAGATCTTCGAGGTTCTGGAGACGCCCGTTCCGGCGTCGGGTTCCGGGGCCGTGCCGGCGGGTGCGCTGGCTTTCGAGGGAGTGACCGTCCGCTACCCGGGGCGATCGGCCGAGGCCGTGTCGGACGTGTCCTTCACCGTCGAGCCCGGGGAGACGGTCGCGCTGGTCGGGCCGAGCGGTGCCGGCAAGTCGACGCTGCTGCACGTCCTGCTGGGATTCGTACCACCGGCCGAGGGGCGGGTGCGGGTCGGGGGAGCCGACCTCGCCGACGTGGACCTGGAGCAGTGGCGGTCCCGGATCGCGTGGGTGCCGCAGCGGCCGCATCTGTACGCCGGGACGATCGCCGAGAACGTACGGCTGGCACGGCCCGAGGCCGACGACGATGCCGTACGGCGGGCGCTGCGGGACGCCGGGGCGCTGGAGTTCGTGGAGGCGCTGCCCGAGGGGGCGGACACCGTGCTCGGCGAGGACGGGGCCGGGCTGTCCGCCGGGCAGCGGCAGCGGCTCGCGCTGGCCCGGGCCTTCCTCGCGGACCGGCCCGTGCTGCTGCTCGACGAGCCGACGGCGGCGCTGGACGGGGCCACCGAGGCCGAGGTCGTGGCGGCCGTACGGCGGCTCGCGGCCGGGCGGACGGTGCTGCTGGTGGTGCACCGGCCGGCGCTGCTGGGGGTGGCGGACCGGGTGGTGCGGCTGGCGGAGCCCGAGACCGCCGCGGTGCCTGTCGCGTCCGCCGCTGTCCGGATTCCAGGAACGGTCTCCGTCGAGGCCGAGCTTCCCTCCGCGGTCTCTCCGACGGAGCCCGGCAGCTCGCCCGCTTCGGACGGTGTCCTCGCGCGGGTCCGTGCCATGTCCGGTGCCCGGCGCGGGCGGCTGGGACTCGCCCTGCTGCTCGGGAGCCTCGCGCTCGGGAGTGCCGTGGGGCTCATGGCCACCTCCGGGTGGCTGATCTCGCGGGCCTCGCAGCAGCCGCCCGTGCTGTATCTGATGGTGGCGGTGACGGCGACGCGCGCCTTCGGGATCGGGCGGGCCGTGTTCCGGTACGCCGAGCGGCTGGTCTCGCACGACGCCGTGCTGCGGATGCTGGCGGACACCCGGGTCGCGGTGTTCCGCCGGCTGGAGCGGCTGGCGCCCGCCGGGCTGCGCCGGACTCGCCGGGGTGATCTGCTGTCCCGGCTGGTCGCGGACGTGGACGCGTTGCAGGACTACTGGCTGCGGTGGCTGCTGCCGGCCGGGGCGGCCGTCGTCGTGTCGGCGGCGTCCGTCGGTTTCACGGCGTGGCTGCTGCCCGAGGCCGGGGCCGTGCTCGCGGCCGGACTGCTGGCCGCGGGGGCGGGGGTGCCCCTCGTCACGGGCGCCGTCGCGCGGCGGGCCGAGCACAGGCTGGCGCCCGCCCGCGGCGTGCTCGCGACACGGGTGGCCGATCTGCTCACCGGAACCGCGGAGCTGACCGTCGCCGGTGCCCTGCCCGCGCGGACAACCCAGGCACGCGAGGCAGACGGCGCACTCACCCGGATCGCGTCGCGCGCCGCCACCGCGACGGCACTCGGCGACGGGCTCACCGCGCTGATCTCCGGCCTGACCGTCACTGCCGCCGCCCTGGTCGGCGCACAGGCGGTCGCGGCAGGGCGGCTGGACGGCGTGACCATGGCCGTCGTCGTCCTCACCCCGCTGGCCGCCTTCGAGGCCGTGCTCGGGCTGCCGCTCGCCGTGCAGTACCGGCAGCGGGTGCGCCGGAGCGCCGAGCGGGTGTACGAGGTGCTGGACGCCCCGGAGCCGGTGGCGGAGCCTGCGCAGCCCCGGCAGGCTCCCGCGTCGCCGTTCCCGGTCGCCGTCAAGGGGCTGGCCGCGCGGCACGCGGGGCAGGACCGGGACGCGCTCGCCGGGCTGGACCTGATCCTCGAAGAGGGCCGCCGGGTCGCCGTGGTCGGACCCTCCGGCTCCGGCAAGACGACCCTGGCGCAGGTGCTGCTGCGCTTCCTCGACGCGGACGCGGGTTCGTACACGCTGGCGGGCGTGGACGCGTACGCGTTGCGCGGGGACGACGTACGAAGGCTCGTCGGGCTGTGCGCGCAGGACGCGCACCTCTTCGACAGCTCGCTGCGCGAGAACCTGCTGCTCGCGAAGAAGGACGCCACCGAGGACGACCTGCGTGCCGCGCTCGGGCGGGCCCGCCTGCTGGACTGGGCCGGCGGCCTGCCCGACGGGCTCGACACGCTCGTCGGCGAGCACGGGGCGCGGCTGTCGGGAGGACAGCGGCAGCGGCTGGCGCTGGCCCGGGCGCTCCTCGCCGACTTCCCCGTCCTGGTCCTCGACGAACCCGCCGAACACCTGGACCTGCCGACCGCCGACGCGCTCACCGCCGACCTGCTGGCCGCCACCGAGGGCCGCACGACCCTGCTCATCACACACCGGCTGGCGGGTCTGGAGGCGGTGGACGAGGTCATCGTGCTGGACCAGGGACGTGTCGTGCAGCGCGGGGCGTACGCGGAGCTGGTGGCCGTGGACGGGCCGCTGCGGGAGATGGCGGAGCGGGAGGCGGCGTCGCAGTCGCTGGTGGCCGCACCCTAGTGGGGCCACGCCGGCCGGTGCCGCACTGAGCCGTTCGGGGCAGCCGGTCCCCCGGCCGTACGAGGCGAACAGGGTCAGGGCGGCCGGGCTGCGCGACGATCACTGACATGCGCTCATATCGCCGTCTTCGGCTGCTCGTTCCGGTTCTGCTGTGTGCGCTGGCGGTTCTCGCGGCCCGGCCGACCGCGGCGCACAAGGAACCCGGGAGCGGCACCGGCGGGGACTCGGGACTCAGTGCCGAGGTGGCGCGGCTGTACGAGGAGGCCGCGGCGGCGACGCAGGCGTACGAGGCGGGGCGCCGAGAGGCCGAGGAGCAACGGGCCAGAGCCCAGCGGGCCGAAGAACTCCTGGAGGGTCAGCGGCGGCACATCGCGGCCCTGCACGAGGACCTGGGCAGGATCGCCCGTGCCCAGTACCGCTCCAGCGGTGGGCTGCCGGTGGCCGCGCAGATGTTCCTCGCCGACGGCCCCGACGACCTGATGCGAGGCCAGCACGCCTTCTCGCAGACGAACCTCGCCGTGAACAACGCGATCTCCAAGAGCCGCCGGGCCGAGGCACGGCTCGCCGCCGACGAGGCCAAGGCCGCGGCCCACTGGCAGGCGCTGGAGAAGCGGAACACGCAACTCGCCGGTCTCAAGGCGGACATCGAGCAGAAGCTGGAAACGGCACGCTCGCGGCTCCAGGGCCAGGCGGACGCCTCGGTCGCCGCCGGAGCGTGCCGTGGGGCCGTGCGGCTCGACCAGCCGGAGACGGGGTTCACCAGTGCCTGGGTCGCGCCCGTGGAGACGTACGAGTTGTCCGCGTCGTACGGCAGCGGCGGTGCGCGGTGGTCGAACCGGCACACCGGGCAGGACTTCGCCGTGCCGATCGGCACGCCGGTGCGGGCCGTGGGTGCGGGCCGGGTGGTGAAGGTGTCCTGCGGGGGTGCCTTCGGCATCGAGATCGTGCTCGAGCACGCGGGCGGCTACTACACGCAGTACGCCCATCTCGCGTCCGTCGCGGTCGACCAGGGGGAGCACGTCACCCCCGGCCAGTGGATCGGCCAGTCGGGCACCACGGGCAACTCCACCGGACCGCACCTGCACTTCGAGACCAGGGTCACGCCGGAGATGGGCTCGTCCGTGAATCCGGTGTCATGGCTGACGGCTCGCGGGGTGCTGCTCTGACCCCGGCGAGAGCCGCAGCCGCACAGCCGCCACACCTACAACCGCGACACCTATGGCAGTTCCGTCAGCAACTGCTCGATCACGACCGCCACGCCGTCCTCGTTGTTCGCGACCGTCCGTCCCGAGGCCGCGGCGATCACGTCCGGGTGGGCGTTGCCCATCGCGTAGGACCGGCCCGCCCAGGTCAGCATCTCGACGTCGTTCGGCATGTCACCGAAGGCGACGACCTGCTCGTGCGAGATGCCGCGCTCGGCACAGCACAGGGCGAGCGTGCTGGCCTTGGACACCCCGGGGCCGCTGATCTCGAGCAGGGCACTGGGGCTGGAACGGGTGACGTTGGCGCGGTCGCCGATGGCGAGCCGGGCCAGGGTCAGGAAGGCGTCCGGGTCCATCTCCGGGTGGTACGCCAGGATCTTCAGCACCGGCTCCGCGGCCGCGCGGTGGTCCGGCGACAGCAGTTCCTCCGCCGGGGCGAGGCTGTCGGGGATCTCCATGTGCAGCTTCGGATAGGCCGGTTCCTGGTAGAAGCCGTACGTCTGCTCCACCGCGTACACCGTGCCCGGAGCCGCGTCACGCAGCAGCCGTACGGCGTCCAGCGCGTTCGCCCGCTCCAGCTCCCGGACCTTCACGAACCGGTGGGCACCGGGGCCGCCGTGCAGGTCGACCACGGCGGCGCCGTTGCCGCAGATCGCCAGGCCGTGGCCGTGCACGTGGTCGCTGACGACATCCATCCAGCGGGCCGGGCGGCCGGTGACGAAGAAGACCTCGATGCCCGCCTCCTCGGCGGCTGCCAGGGCGGCCACCGTGCGGGGGGACACCGACTTGTCGTCGCGCAGCAGCGTGCCGTCGAGGTCGGTGGCGATCAGCCGCGGCGGGACGGTCTCGGCCGCGGTCTCGGGCTGTCGGGTCGCTGAGGTCACCCGGCCATTGTCCCGCATATGCCTGCACGGGCGTGCGGGAGTCCGCACAGGTGAGTGGATACCGCCCTCACCAGGAACTTCCCGAGGGCGCCTCTCAGCGCAACTGCGCCGGCGCCTCCATGGCGATCTGCTCGAAGGCCTTCTCGTCCGCCGCGAAGGGCGAGTCGGGGATGGGCCAGTGGACCACGATGTCCGTGAAGCCCAGCTCCATGTGCCGGCCGGCGAAGTCGACGAAGGCGTCCAGGGACTGGAGCGGTCCTCCGCGGTCCGGGGTGAATCCGGTGAGCAGGACCTTGTCGAGGTCGGTCATGTCCCGGCCGATCTCGGCGCAGATGTCGGCGAGTTTCTCCGCCTGCCCGCGAATGGCCTGAACCGACTGTTCAGGAGTGCCGTTCTCGTACAGCTTGGGGTCGCCGGTGGTCACCCACGCCTGCCCGTACCGGGCGGCGAGCCGCATCCCGCGCGGCCCGGTCGCAGCCACCGCGAACGGCAGTCTGGGGCGCTGCACACAGCCGGGGATGTTCCGTGCCTCGTGTGCCGAGTAGAAGTCGCCCTCGTACGACACCGCGTCCTCGCTGAGCAGCCGGTCGAGCAGCGGGACGAACTCGGCGAAGCGGTCGGCGCGCTCCCGCGGGGTCCACGGCTCCTGGCCGAGCGCGGTGGCGTCGAAGCCCGAGCCGCCCGCGCCGATGCCCAGCGTGACCCGCCCGCCGGAGATGTCGTCGAGGGAGATCAGCTCCTTGGCGAGCGTCACCGGGTGCCGGAAGTTCGGCGAGGTCACCAGCGTGCCCAGCCGCAGCTGGTCGGTGATGGTCGCGGCGGCGGTGAGGGTCGGTACGGCACCGAACCAGGGGCCGTCCCGGAAGCTGCGCCACGACAGATGGTCGTAGGTGTACGCGGTGTGGAAGCCGAGCTGCTCGGCACGCGTCCAGGCCGCACGGCCGCCTTCCTGCCAGCGACGGTAGGGGAGGATCACGGTGCTCAGACGCAGACTCATGGCATCGAGCCTAAGGGAGCGCGGCGAGTGGCCCGTGTTTCACGTGAAACACTCACCGTGAGTCGCTCGTCCCGCACAGCGCGTCAGTGAGGCTCGGGAAAGCGCAGATAGCGCGGCGGTACGGCCTGGGTGAGCCACACGCCGTTCGCGCTCACTTGGAAGACATGACCGTCGCGGTGCATCGCGCCCGCGTCCACGGCCAGCACGACCGGCCGGCCACGGCGGGCACCGACGCGGGTCGCCGTCTCGCGGTCGGACGAGAGGTGCACGGCATGCCGGTCCATCGGCCTGAGCCCCTCGGCCCGGATCGCGTCCAGGTTGCGGGCGACGGTGCCGTGGTAGAGGTACGCGGGCGGAGTCGCCGTCGGCAGCCCGAGGTCGACCGCGACGCTGTGGCCCTGGCTGGCACGGATCCGGGTGCCCTCGACGGCGAAACGCCGCTTGTCGTTGGTGGCGACGACGTGGTCCAGCTCGGAACGGGTGAACCGGAAGCCATGGGCGGTGGCTGCGGCGATCAGTGTGTCGATCTCGACCCAGCCACCCTCGTCGAGCGTGAGCCCGATCCGTTCCGGTTGATGCCGCAGATGCTTCGAGAGGTACTTCGACACCTTGACGGTGCGTCTTTCGTCCATCCCATCAGGGTGCGGGAGAGACCTGAATCACGCGATCGAGTTTTACCTTGAAGGTTTGATCCACAGCCAAGTGATGTTATCCACAGGGGAATTGGCCAGTCTGTGGACAACTGGCCCTCCCTCTGGGCGACTTGAGGTCACATCGGCGGCTTCATCCGTGCGATCCCCCGCAGTGCCCCCGGCGCGAACCGCGACAGCCAGCGCGCACCCCGCGCCTCCGGCGTGACCGGGGCCACCGCCTCGTTGCGCACCACCGCCCGCAGGATCGCGGCGGCGACCTTCTCCGGCGGGTAGTTCCGCAGCCCGTACAGGCGGGCGGCGCGCTGCTGGAGCCGCTTCTCCTCCCTGGCGTCGACCCCGGCGAAGTGCGCCGTGGAGGTGATGGCGGTGTTGACGAAGCCGGGGCAGACCGCGGTCACACCGATGCCCTGCCCGGCGAGCTCCGCGCGCAGGCACTCGCTGAGCATCAGCACGGCCGCCTTGGAGGTGCTGTAGGCGGGCAGCGCCCGGGAGGGCTGGTAGGCCGCCGCCGAGGCCACGTTGACGATGTGGCCCCCCTGCCCGCGCTCGGACATCCGCCGGCCGAAGAGCCGGCAGCCGTGGATGACACCCCAGAGGTTGACGTCGAGGACCTTCCTCCAGTCCTCCGGCGTCGTGTCGAAGAAGGAGCCGGACAGTCCGATCCCGGCGTTGTTCACGAGGACGTCCACCACGCCGTACTCGGTGGTGACCTTCTCGGCGAGCTTCTCCATGGCCTGCTCGTCGGAGACGTCGACCGTCTCCGCCCAGGCCGCTGGAGCGCCCGCCCGGCGGGACGACTCGGCGGTGCGGGCCGCCGCCTGAGGGTTCCGGTCGACGGCGACCACGCGCGCGCCGGCCTCGGCGAACGCCAGCGCCGTCGCCCGCCCGATGCCGCTGCCCGCCCCGGTGACCAGCACGAGCTGCCCGCCGAACCGCTGGGCGTGCTTGCCGCCTGCCGGCCCGGGGGACCGGCCGCTCTCCACGGACGTCACGAACTCCTCGATCCACGAAGCCAGCTGATCCGGACGGGTGCGTGGGATCCAGTGCCCCGCCTGAACGGTCCTGCGGGTCAGCTGCGGAACCCACTGATCGAGGTCATCGTGGAGCCGCTCGGACAGGAACCGGTCCTCCAACGGTGTCACGATCTGCACGGGCGCGTGCGCGTACGCGTCCGGGCGTGGCCTGCGCAGTCGGGGACGGACGTTGTCCCGGTACAGCCAGGCCCCGTGGGCCGCGTCCGACGGCAGGGACGAGGTCGGGTAACCACCCCGGGGCACCTTCTCGACGCGCTCCAGGACCCGGGGCCACCGCTTGCCGAGCGGGCCGCGCCAGGCCAGCTCGGGCAGCACGGGCGTGTGCAGCAGGTACACGTACCAGGACCGGGCGCCCTGCCCGAGGAGCTGGCCGATCCGGCGCGGGGTGGGCCGCTTCACACGGCTGTCGATCCAGTGGCCGAAGTGGTCCAGGGAGGGCCCGGACATCGACGTGAAGGAGGCGATGCGGCCCTCGGTGCGCCGGACGGTGGTGAACTCCCAGGCCTGCACCGAGCCCCAGTCGTGCCCGACGAGATGCACCGGCCGATCCGGGCTGACCGCGTCCGCGACGGCCAGGAAGTCGTCCGTCAGCTTCTCCAGCGTGAACCCGCCCCGCAGCGGCCGTGGCGCCGTGGACCGCCCGTGGCCGCGGACGTCGTACGCCACCACGTGGAACTGCCCGGCGAGACGCGCGGCGACCTCGGACCACACCTCCTTGCTGTCGGGGTAGCCGTGCACCAGGACGACCGTCGGACGCCCCGGATCGCCCAGCTCGGCCACACACAGCTCGACTTCGCCGGTCCGCACCCAGCGCTCCCGCGCGCCCGTGAGCAACGTCATCCGGCGAATCTGGCAGTTGTTAGAGAGTTCGTCAATAGAGGCTCCCCGGGCGTGGTAACTCTCGAGAACCAGCTCCCCTAGGGGCACGTAATACTCAGGGCTGACCCGAAGACAGCTCTGGGGGGTGACGACCGTCACGCGCACGGCCCCTACCTTCATAGGGTGACTGTGATCGCGACCGAAAGCCTGAGCAAGCGGTTCCCCCGGGTGACCGCGCTTGACCGGCTCTCCGTGGACGTCGGGCCCGGTGTGACCGGACTCGTCGGAGCCAACGGAGCCGGCAAGTCCACACTGATCAAGATCCTGCTGGGTCTGTCCCCCGCCACCGAGGGCCGTGCCGAAGTGCTCGGCCTCGACGTCGCCACCAAGGGCGCCGACATCCGCGAGCGGGTCGGCTACATGCCCGAGCACGACTGCCTGCCGCCGGACGTCTCGGCCACCGAGTTCGTCGTCCACATGGCGCGCATGTCCGGCCTGCCGCCCACCGCCGCCCGCGAGCGCACGGCCGACACCCTGCGCCACGTCGGTCTGTACGAGGAGCGCTACCGCCCCATCGGTGGTTACTCGACCGGCATGAAGCAGCGCGTGAAGCTCGCGCAGGCCCTCGTCCACGACCCGCAGCTGGTCTTCCTGGACGAGCCGACCAACGGCCTCGATCCGGTCGGCCGCGACGAGATGCTCGGCCTGATCCGCCGGATCCACACCGACTTCGGCATCTCGGTCCTGGTCACCTCGCACCTGCTGGGAGAACTGGAGCGCACCTGCGACCACGTCGTCGTCATCGACGGCGGCAAGCTCCTGCGCTCCAGCTCCACCACGGACTTCACGCAGATCACGACGACCCTCGCGATCGAGGTCACCGACACCGACGAGCACCCGGACGGCACCCGCGCGGTGCGCGATGCGCTGCACGCGCGCGGGGTGAGCGTCCAGGACGGCAGCGGTCTGCCGGGCGCCGGCCACGTCCTGCTGCTCACCGCGCAGGGCGAGGAGACGTACGACCTGGTCCGGGACGTGATCGCGGACCTCGGGCTCGGCCTGGTGCGCATGGAGCAGCGCCGGCACCACATCTCCGAGGTCTTCACGACCAGTGACCAGCACGAGCAGCGGAAGGAGGCGGTCGGCCATGGCGGTTGAGCACTCCACGGGGGCAGCCCCGGTGCCGGGTGACCAGACCCGCATCCACAACATCGGCTACCGCAACTACGACGGCCCCCGCCTGGGCCGCGCCTACGCCCGCCGCTCGCTGTACTCGCAGTCCCTGCGCGGCTCCTACGGCCTCGGCCGCTCGGTGAAGTCGAAGGTGCTGCCGATGCTGCTGTTCGTGGTGATGTGCGTGCCCGCGGCCATCATGGTCGCCGTCGCGGTCTTCACCAAGGCCAAGGAACTGCCCCTGGACTACACGCGCTACGCGATCGTCATGCAGGCGGTCATCAGCCTGTACGTCGCCTCGCAGGCACCCCAGTCCGTCTCACGCGACCTGCGCTTCAAGACCGTTCCGCTGTACTTCTCGCGCCCCATCGAGATCGCCGACTACGTCCGCGCCAAGTTCGCGGCGCTGGCCTCGGCGCTGTTCGTCCTCACGGCCGCTCCCCTGCTCGTGCTCTATGTGGGCGCGCTGCTGGCCAAGCTCGACTTCGCCGACCAGACCAAGGGATTCGCACAGGGAATCGTCTCCGTGGCACTGCTCTCACTGCTCTTCGCCGGCATCGGCCTGGTCATCGCGTCCTTCACCCCGCGCCGCGGCTTCGGCATCGCGGCCGTGATCGCCGTACTGACCATCACCTACGGCGCGGTCTCCACCCTCCAGGCCATCGCCGACGCCCAGGGCAGCAGCGCCGCCGTGCCGTGGATCGGGCTGTTCTCGCCCATCACGCTCATCGACGGCGCGCAGTCCGCGTTCCTGGGCGCGACCTCCGCCTTCCCCGGCGGGGTGGGCCCGAGCAACGCCGAGGGCGTCGTCTACGTCCTCGTCGCCCTGGGCCTGATCGCGGCGAGCTACGGCCTCCTGATGCGCCGCTACAAGAAGGTGGGACTGTGACCACGCTCTCCATCGACCACGTCTCCCGCTGGTTCGGCAACGTGGTCGCCGTCAACGACATCACCATGACCATCGGCCCCGGCGTCACGGGTCTGCTGGGCCCCAACGGCGCCGGAAAGTCCACCCTCATCAACATGATGGGCGGCTTCCTGGCCCCCTCCACCGGCACGGTCACCCTCGACGGCCAGGCCGTGTGGCGCAACGAGCAGATCTACAAGCACATCGGCGTCGTCCCCGAGCGGGAGGCGATGTACGACTTCCTCACCGGGAAGGAGTTCGTCCTCGCCAACGCCGAGCTGCACGGCCTGGGCGCCAAGGCGGCCCAGCGGGCGCTCGCCACGGTCGAGATGGAGTACGCGCAGGACCGCAAGATCCAGACGTACTCCAAGGGCATGCGCCAGCGCGTGAAGATGGCCTCGGCCCTGGTCCACGACCCGTCCCTGCTCCTGCTGGACGAGCCCTTCAACGGCATGGACCCGCGCCAGCGCATGCAGCTCATGGACCTGCTGCGCCGCATGGGCGACGAGGGCCGCACGGTGCTTTTCTCGTCCCACATCCTCGAAGAGGTCGAGCAACTCGCCTGGCACATCGAGGTCGTCGTCGCCGGCCGGCACGCCGCCAGCGGTGACTTCCGCAAGATCCGCCGTCTGATGACCGACCGGCCGCACCGCTACCTGGTGCGCTCCAGCGACGACCGCGCCCTCGCGGCCGCGCTGATCGCCGACCCGTCGACGTCCGGCATCGAGGTCGACCTCGCCGAGGGCGCGCTGCGCATCCAGGCCGTCGACTTCGGCCGCTTCACGGCCCTGCTGCCGCGGGTGGCCAGGGACCACGGCATCCGGCTGCTCACGGTCTCGCCGTCCGACGAGTCCCTCGAGTCCGTCTTCTCGTACCTCGTCGCGGCGTAGGAGGCCCTGATGTACGACCCCACAGTCGCCCGGCTCACGTACCGGGCCCTGCTCGGCCGGCGCCGGGCCCTCATCCTCGGAGCCCTGCCGCTGCTGCTCATCGCCATCTCGGTGGTGGTGCGTTTCCTCGCCGGGGCGGACGACCAGACGGCGGCGGACCTGCTGGGCGGCCTCGCCCTCGCCACGATGGTGCCGATCATCGGCGTCATCGCCGGAACCGGCGCGATCGGGCCGGAGATCGACGACGGCTCGGTGGTGTACCTGCTCTCCAAGCCGATCAAACGCCCGGCGATCATCTTCACCAAGCTGATCGTCGCGATCGCGGTGACGATGGTGTTCTCCGCGGTGCCGACGCTCATCGCGGGCTTCATCCTGAACGGCAACGGCCAGCAGATCGCCGTCGCCTACACGGTGGCCGCACTGGTCGCCTCCATCGCGTACGCGGCCCTGTTCCTGCTGCTCGGCACGGTCTCCCGGCACGCGGTGGTGTTCGGGCTCGTCTACGCGCTGGTCTGGGAGGCCCTGTTCGGCTCCCTGGTGCCGGGCGCCCGCACGCTGAGCGTCCAGCAGTGGGCGCTGGCCGTGGCCCAGAAGGTGTCCGGCGGCGACCTGGTGACCTCGGACGTCGGCCTCACCACGGCGACGGTGCTGCTGGTCGCCGTCACGGTGCTGGCCACCTGGTACGCCGGTCAGAAGCTGCGCTCGCTGACCCTCGCCGGCGAGGAGTGACGTGCCCCGGCCTTGACGGGGGCTTCACCCCTGTCAGGGCACACTGGGCGAACGGAACGCAGGGATGTCGCACGGAAGTTGGACGGCTGGAAGGGGACGGGGATGGCGGCCGAGAGGGCTCAGTACGACGACCGCGGACAGTCGGGATCCGGCTCCGGAGACGGCGCCTGGGACGACCTCGTCCTGGACGACGACTTCATACGCTCCGCCGAGACCTCCGAGCCGTCCGCCCGCGCCCGGATGCTCGCCGCGCGCTGGCGCCGCGAGGAACCGGAGCCGCAGCCCTGGCGGTCGGACGAGCCGCCTGCGGGCTGGTTCTTCAGCAAGGCCCGGCGGCGCAGGTGGCGCAAGCGCTGACCGACCCCCGTCCGGCCGCCGATTTAATCGGTGGCGTCCTTTTCGCCCGGCAGGCAGAGTAGTCGTGTCCCTGCCGGACGACGAGTCCGGCGTCACGTTCTGGGAGAGGAGCCGGACGATGTCCATGTACGGCAGTACGTCCAGCTCCCTTCAGGGCAGCCCGCGGCGGGCTCCGGAGTAATCGCTACCCCTCCGTAGAGCCCGCCCCACACGGGGAGCTGCCCGGGGCGGCCGCTTCGAGCACGCGAATCGCACGTCGCGTGAGGCCGCCCACCCGGAGGATTGGCCGAGTGGCAAGGCACTGGCTTGCGCTGTGTTTGATCAGGAGCGAGTCATGGTCGGGCTGGAAAGCCCGCGCACGTTCGATCCGTGCATCCTCCGCCGAACGCGATACCCAAGGGAAGCGCGAGGACTGAAGGTTCAGCCCAGCAGCCGCTCGAGCACCACGGCGATCCCGTCCTCCTCGTTCGAGGACGTCACCTCGTCGGCCACCGCCTTCAGTTCCTCGTGGGCGTCCGCCATCGCCACACCGTAGGAGGCCCAGGCGAACATCGGTATGTCGTTGGGCATGTCGCCGAAGGCGATCGTGTCGGCCGCCTTCACCTTGAGCCGACGCGCCGCCAGGGACAGGCCGGTCGCCTTGGACAGGCCCAGAGGCAGGAGTTCGACGATGCCCTCGCCCGCCATGACGACGGTGACGAAACCGCCGGCGGTGCGCGTGGCCGCCTCGCACAGCTCGTCGTCCGAGAGCGTCGGGTGCTGGATGTACAGCTTGTTCAGGGGCGCGCTCCACAGGTCCGACGCGTCCGTGAACGGGGTCGCGGGCAGATTGCCGTGGGCCGCGTAGCCGGGACCCACCAGCACCTCGCCGTCGAGGCCGTCGCGGCTCGCCGCCAGGTACAGCGGGCCGACCTCCGCCTCGATCTTGGCCAGCGCCACTCCGGCCAGCTGCCGGTCCAGCGTCACCGACGTCAGCAACCGGTGGGCGCCGGCGTCGTACACCTGTGCGCCCTGGCCGCAGACGGCCAGCCCCTGGTAGCCGAGGTCGTCGAGGATGTGCCGGGTCCACGGGACCGCGCGGCCGGTGACGACGATGTGCGCGGCACCTGCCGAGGCGGCCTCGGCGAGCGCGTCACGGGTGCGGGGCGACACCGACTCGTCGGAACGCAGCAGCGTCCCGTCGAGGTCGGTCGCGATCAGCTGGTACGGGAAACCGGTGGTGGTCACTTGGCCACCGGCTCCAGGACCTCCCGGCCGCCCAGGTACGGACGCAGCACCTCGGGCACCCGCACCGAGCCGTCGGCCTGCTGGTGGTTCTCCAGGATCGCCACGATCGTGCGCGGCACGGCGCACAGCGTGCCGTTGAGCGTGGCCAGCGGGCGGACCTGCTTGCCGTCACGGACGCGGATCGACAGGCGGCGGGACTGGAACTCGGTGCAGTCCGAGGTCGAGGTCAGCTCGCGGTACTTGCCCTGCGTCGGGATCCACGCCTCGCAGTCGAACTTGCGCGACGCCGAGGCGCCAAGGTCGGCGCTCGCCACGTCGATCACGCGGTACGGCAGCTCCAGCGAGGTCAGCCACTGCTTCTCCCACTCCAGCAGCCGCTGGTGCTCGGCCTGCGAGTCCTCCGGGGCGACGTAGGAGAACATCTCGACCTTGTCGAACTGGTGCACGCGGAAGATGCCCCGGGTGTCCTTGCCGTGCGAGCCGGCCTCGCGGCGGAAGCAGGGCGAGAAGCCCGCGTAGCGCAGCGGCAGCTTCTCGGCGTCGAGGATCTCGTCCATGTGGTACGCGGCGAGCGGGACCTCGGACGTGCCGACCAGGTAGAGGTCGTCGGCCGCGAGGTGGTAGACGTCCTGCGCGGCCTGGCCGAGGAAGCCGGTGCCCGCCATGGACTGGGGGCGGACCAGGGCCGGGGTCAGCATCGGCGTGAAGCCGGCCGCGGTGGCCTGGGCCATCGCCGCGTTCACCAGGGCCAGCTCCAGCAGGGCGCCGACGCCCGTCAGGAAGTAGAAGCGCGAGCCGGAGACCTTGGCGCCCCGCTCGACGTCGATCGCGCCGAGGATCTGGCCGAGCTCCAGGTGGTCCCTGGGCTCGAAGCCCTCGGCGGTGAAGTCGCGGATCGTGCCGTGCGTCTCCAGCGTGACGAAGTCCTCCTCGCCGCCCACCGGCACGTCCGGGTGGACGAGGTTGCCGAGCCTCAGGAGCAGCTCCTGGGTCTCGGTGGCGGCCGCGTCGCGGTCCGCGTCGGCGGCCTTGACGTCGGCGGCGAGCTGGCCCGCCTTCTTCAGCAGCTCGGCCTTCTCGTCTCCGGAAGCCTTGGGGATGAGCTTGCCGAGCGCCTTCTGCTCGGCGCGCAGCTCGTCGAAGCGGACGCCGGACGACCTGCGCCGCTCGTCGGCAGACAGGAGGGAGTCGACGAGCGCGACGTCCTCTCCACGGGCGCGCTGCGACGCGCGCACACGGTCGGGGTCCTCACGGAGCAGGCGAAGGTCAATCACGCGCCCAAGGCTACCGGTGCGGGGTGACCGCCCACGACTCACTATTCCGGGCGTAGCTTACATACCGTTATGGGGGAATTGCGCACTGTGTCAATATACCGACCACCTCTCCCCGGAACGAGGCATCCGCAGGGCGCGACGTTGACTCGAATCCCTTGTGGGGAACGGGACTTGGGGCTCGGTTGTCCACAGGGATCCACACCCGCCCAAAAGTTATCCACAGGCTGTGTGGAAGATCTGTGGACGTCGGAATTGATCACTCCGGAAGGCTCTGCCGCACCGAAGAATTCCCGGTGCAAACCTGCCCTGTCCTCACTTTCGAGTGGAAATGGGTCACCCCGAAGAGTTACGCAAGGGAAAACGGTAGACGAAGGGTGACCTGCACGCCGATGGACGCATCAGGTGCCTGTAGGGCGATTTGTCGACTGACCAACACTTCGTTGTCGACTTGTCCCCAGGTCGAGAACCAAGCCTGTGGATAACTTCTGTGGATAACGACAATCAGCAGGTACGACGGCCTAGAACCGGCCGTCCTGGCACCGCGCCACCCAGTCCGCCGCCGCCACGAACTCCTCGTCCGACGTCCCCAGCCGCGGCGGCTGGACATCCCCCGGCTTCATGTCCGCGCGCGGATAGGAGCCGAGATAACGCACCTGGAGGCAGATCCGCTTCAGGCCCATCAGGGCTTCGGCCACCCGGCGGTCGGAGATATGGCCCTCGGCGTCGATGCAGAAGCAGTAGTTGCCGATGCCCGCGCCGGTGGGCCGGGACTGGAGCAGCATCAGGTTGATGCCGCGCGTGGCGAACTCGCCCAGCAGATCGCGCAGGCCTCCGGGGTGGTCGTCGCGCTGCCACAGCACGACGGAGGTCTTGTCCGCGCCGGTCGGCGCCGCGGGCCGGGCGGGCCGGCCGACCAGCACGAACCGCGTCTGGGCGTTCTCCGCGTCGTGGATCCCGGTCTCCAGGGCCTCCAGGCCGTAGCGGGCGGCCGCGAACTCGCCGGCGAAGGCGGCGTCGTACTGACCCTCCTGGACCAGCCGGGCGGCGTCCGCGTTCGAGGCGGCCGACTCCCAGTGGGCGTCCGGGAGGTGCTTCTTCAGCCAGTTGCGCACCTGCGGCTGCGCGGCCGGGTGGGCGGAGACGGTCTTGATGTCCGACAGCTTGGTGCCGGGGCGGACCAGCAGCGCGAAGGTGATCGACAGCAGCACCTCGCGGTAGATCATCAGCGGCGCGCCGGCGACCAGTTCGTCGAGGGTGGTGGTGATGCCGCCCTCGACGGAGTTCTCGATCGGCACGAACGCGGCCTCGGCCTCGCCGGCGCGTACCGCGTCGAGCGCGGACTGGACGGACACGTACGGGATGAGCTCCCGGGTGGCGGCCTCGGGAAGCGTGCGCAGGGCGACTTCGGTGAAGGTGCCCTCGGGGCCGAGATACGCATAGCTCGCTGGCATGACCTCACCCTAGTGGGCCCGCGGAAGCGCTATCCCCCACAAGCCCGCCCAGAGACCAACTCTCACCCCTCCAGCAACTTCTGTCCCACGTACTCGCCCTCCGCGGCCCCACCGGGCACCGCGAACAGCCCGCTCGACTCGTGCCGGATGAACTGCGACAGGGCGTCGCCGCGGTCGAGCTTGCGCTGCACCGGCACGAAGCCGCGCAGCGGATCGGCCTGCCAGCAGATGAAGAGCAGGCCCGCGTCCGGGACCCCGTCCGGGTCGATGCCGTCGTGGAAGGAGAACGGGCGGCGGAGCATCGCCGCGCCACCGTTCTGGTCGGGCCGTGTGATGCGGGCGTGGGCGTTGATCGGGACGACCAGGTTGCCCCGGGAGTCCGTCTTCTCCAGGTCCATCTCGGTCGTCTCGGTGCCGCCGGACAGCGCCGCCCCGTCGGACTTGCGGCGGCCTATCACGTCCTCCTGGGCCTTGACGGAGAGCTTCTCCCAGTCGTCGAGGAGCATGCGGATACGGCGTACGACGGCGTAGGAGCCGTTCGCCATCCAGGCCGGTTCGCCCTTCTCCGGCACGAAGATCCGCTGGTCGAAGTCGGCCTCGGACGGCTTCGGATTGCGGGTGCCGTCGATCTGCCCCATCAGGTTGCGGGCCGTCATGGGGTGGGCGGTCGCGCCCGGCGAGCGGTTGAAGCCGTTCATCTGCCAGCGCACCTTGGCGGCCCGGCCCGCGTCCTTCTGGATCGCGCGCAGGGCGTGGAAGGCCACGAGGGCGTCGTTGGCGCCGACCTGCACCCACAGGTCGCCGTTGCTGCGGTTCCTGTCGAGGTGGTCGGAGGAGAACTCGGGCAGCGGGTCCAGGGCGGTCGGCCGCTGCTGCTCCAGGCCGGTCCTGCCGAAGAAGCTGTGGCCGAAGCCGAAGGTGATCGTCAGCGACGAGGGTCCGGCGTCGCGGGCCACATCGGTGTCGTCGTGCGCGCTCGGCTCGCCCGCCATCAGCCGCCGGGCGGTCTCCGACCAGCGGCGCAGCAGGGCGGCGGCCTCCTTGCGGCCGGCGCCTGCCGCCAGGTCGAAGGCGACGAGGTGGCCGCGGGCCTGGAGGCCCTCGGTGATGCCGGGCTGATGTTTCCCGTGAAACATCGCCCGGTCGGTGCCGAGCGAGGTGAGCGGAGCGGCGGCGTCGGAGGGGGCGGCGGCGTATCCGACGGCCGCGCCCGCCGTGCCGAGGACGAGCCCGGTGGCACCGGCGGTGCCGAGCAGGCGGCGCCGTGAGATGCCGTCCTGGGCAGGGGCCGCTTCGGTCTCCCCCGGCACGGTGCCGGGGGTACGGGCTTGCGGAATGGACTGGTCAGCCATGGTGGTTCAGCCGATCTGCGCGTTCTTGGAGACGGTCACCTCGTCGATGTCGGAGGTCCGCACGGTCACGTCGACCTTCCAGTCGCCGGCCATGGGGATCTGCACTCCGTTCGCCGACCAGTGTCCGGTTGCGATGTGGTCGGGGACGACGGGCAGCGGCCCGATGTCCTTGGCTTTGAGGGTGAAGTCGACCTTGACCTCGGGGATGTCGAAGGCCCCGCCGCCTGGCCGCTCCACGTAGACGTGCATCTCGTTGTCGCCCACGCGTGCGGGGTCGAGGTCGACCGTGACGATGCCCTTGCCGTCCTGGCCGCCGGTGTCGAAGGGCATGTTCAGGGTCAGTGCCCCGGACCCGCTCGTGTCGGGCGCGGTGGACGCGGAGGACGATGTGGCGGCCTTGGCCTCCTGCTCCGTGCGTCCCGGCTCGGTCTGTGTGAGGACGGTGGTGACGGCGAGCAGGACGACCGCGATGCCGGCCTCGGTCAGCACGGAGCGGCGCAGGCCGGAGCGGTTCGGGTCGGCGTCCCGCAGCCGCTTCTGCCGGGCGGCGTCCCGGGCGGCCCGTTGCCGGGCGAGCTGCGCGGCCCGCTCGGTGTCGGCGGGCTCGGAATCAGGCTGCTCGTCGGACTCGGCGTCGGCGTCGGTGTCCGTGTCGGTGTCGGCGTCGGCAGCGGCCTCTGGGTCCGTGCCGGTCTCGTCATTGCCGGTCACAGCGGGCTCGGCCGGACCGGCAGCGTCACCGGAGGCATCGGCCCCTGCTCCGACCCGCGCCTTCTCCCGCTCCGCCGATGCCGGCACCGCTTCCGCCAGGCGCCCGGTCCACCGGCGCGAGATCCACGCGACGCCGACCAGGACCGCCACGAGGGCGATCTTGGCGAGGAGCAGTTGTCCGTACCGCGTGTCGGTGAAGGCCGACCAGGAGCCGAGCTGGCGCCAGGACTGGTACGTCCCGGTCGCGATCAGCGCGACGACGCTGCCGAAGGCGACGCGGGAGAAGCGGCGTACGGCCGTCGCGTCGACGGGCGCGTCGGCCGGTGCCCGGTACAGGGCGATCAGCAGCGCGCCCAGCCCGCCGAGCCACGCGGCGACGGCGAGCAGATGGAGGACGTCGACCGGCATGGCGATGCCCGCCTGGAGCCCGACCGAGGCGTGCTCGGACATCGCCCAGCTCGCGGCGAGTCCGGCCGCCACGACGACGCCGCCGATAGCGAGCCCGAAGGTCAGGTCGCGCTTCTCCTGGGGGTCCTCCCGCTTGTCGTACGCCCCGAACAGTACGGCGATGAACAGCGCCGCCGCGGCGAGCAGCAACAGCCGGGACACCAGGGCCGCGCCGGTCTTGGTCTGGAGCACCTGCCCGAGCAGGGACAGGTCGAAGACGTCGGCGACCTTCCCGGAGCCGGTGAAGGAGCCGCGCAGGAGCAGCAGGGCGAGGGTGGCGGCGGTCAGCGCGAGCCACCCGGAGACGACGAATCGCTGCACGGGCCGCACCCCGGAGCCGCGCGGCCAGCAGGCGAGTACGAAGGCGGCGCCGCCGGCCATCACGATGAACCCGGCGTAGGACACGTACCGCCCGAAGCCGTACAGCCAGCCGACCACGCCGTCGTCGGTCGACTGCCCGGAGACCGACACGGACGTCTTGGAGGGGGCACCGATGGAGAAGGTGTAGGCACCGGCCACGGGATGGCTGTCCGCGGACACCACCTGGTAGGCGACCGTGTAGGTGCCGTCGGGCAGTCCGGAATGGAGCCGCACGGCGTAGGTCGTGCCGCTGACACCGGACGGTTCGCCCGCGTCGACGCGCTTGCCCTCGGGGTCGAGCACGCGCAACGAGTCGTCGGACAGCGCGACCTGCTCGGAGAAGGTGAGCGAGATCCGGGCCGGTGCCTTGTCGACCACCGCCCCCTGCGCGGGGTCGCTGCCGGTCACCGCGGCGTGCGCGGAGGCCGGACCTGCTCCGGCCAGGAGTGCGCAGGCCGCGGCCAGGAGCAGCAGCACCACAGTCCGGACACGGGGGGCGATGGTCTGCGTCACAGTGGTCCCTCCCTCAGTGTCCGGTCTTCGGGTTGTAGGTCGCCGACTTCACCGGCATCTCGACCTTGACCGGGCCGGAGTGGGCGAAGTGGAGCTCGACGGAGACCGTCTGACCTTCCTTCGGCTTGCGCTTCAGCTGCTCGAACATCAGGTGGTTGCCGCCGCTCTTCAGCACGAGTTCGCCGTGGGCGGGGACCTTCAGGGCCTTGACCTCCTGCATGGCCCCGCCGGTGGTCTCGTGAACGGTGACCTGCCCGGCGACGTCGCTGGTGACCGAGGTCAGCTCGTCGGCGGCACCGCCCTTGTTGGTGACGGTGAAGAAGCCGGCCGCCATCTCGTCGGAGACGGGCTGCGGCATGTACGCGGAGCCCACGGAGAGTTCCGCCTTGCCGCTCCCGGAACCGGAGTCCGAGGCCGAGCCGCCGCAACCCGCCAGGGCCAGTGCCCCGGCTATGACGAGGGCCGCAGGTGCGAGTCGCCGCCTCACGGGTTCTCTCCCTTGGCGATCTTGGGGAGGTCCTTGGTGTAGTCGTCGACGGTGGCGTCCTCGCCGTAGAGCACATAGCCGCCGTCGGTCTTCGGCGAGAAGGCGATGACCTGGGTGCCGTGCTCGGAGATGATCTTGCCGTTCTTGTCCTTGTGCGGCGGATCGATGGAGATGCCGAGGGTGCGGGCTCCGGCCTGGATGGTGGCGAAGTCGCCGGTGAGGCCGATGAACTGCGGGTCGATGCCCTTGAGCCACTTGCCGAGCTCGGCCGGCTTGTCGCGGTCCGGGTCGGTGGTGACGAACACGACACGCATCTCGTCCTGCTCGGCCTTGGGCAGCTGCTTCTTGGCCACGGCGATGTTGCTCATCGTCGACGGGCAGACGTCGGGGCAGTGGGTGTAGCCGAAGTAGATCAGCGTGGGCTTGCCCTCGGTCTCCTTGCGGAGGTCGTACTTCTTGCCCTGCGTGTCGGTGAGGACCAGGTCCGGCTTCTCGAACGGCTTGTCGAGAACGGTGGCGGCCTTGTCGCTGCCGGCCTGCTCGGACACGACGGCGACCGGCTTGTCGCTGTCGTTGCCGCTGCCGCAGGCGGTCAGGGTCAGGGAGGCCGCGGCGAGCAGAGCGGCCGCGGCGAAGGTCTTGGTGCGCATAGAAAATGTCCCAGATGTCGGTGACCCGGCGCGCACCGGGGTTTCCGCCCGGGGGGGGGGTGACCCGGTGCGCGCCGGCAACGGAAGCGGCGTCAGGCGTTGGTGCGCCGACGCCCGGCCAGCACGCCGTAGGCGACGCCCGCCGCGCCGACCACGATGCCGACGATGCCCAGGACGCGGGCGGTCGTGTCGGTGCTGCCGGAGGAGGTGGTGTCGGCGGCGGTGTCGGCGGAGGCCTTCTCCGCCGACGTGGCGCCGGAGGCCTCGTCGCCCGAGGAGGCGTGGTGCCCGTCGTCGGAGGCGGCGGACAGCTCCAGCACCGGGGCCGGGTTGTCGGGCTCCTCCTGGCCCTCCTGCGGTACCTCGATCCAGCGGACGATCTCCTTGTTGGAGTACGTCTGGAGGGCCTTGAAGACCAGCTGGTCGGTGTCCTCGGGAAGTTGGCCGATCGAGACCGGGAACTTCTCGAAGTAGCCGGGCTCGATGCCCTTGCCGTCGGCGGTCCAGGTGACCTTGGTGACGGCCTCGGAGATCTTCTCGCCGTGCATCTCCAGCGGCTTGTCCAGCTTGGACTTGGTGACGTCGATCTTCCAGCCGGGCATCGGCTCCGGCATCACCGAGGCCAGCGGGTGGTCGGTGGGGAAGTTGACCTCGAGCTTGGTGGTCGAGGCGTCGTCCCGCTCGTTGGGGACCTTGAAGTCGACGACCGCGTAGCCGCCCTTGGCGGCTGCGCCCTCGGGCTGCACGCTGACGTGCGCGAAGGCGGGGACGGACAGGGCGAGAACGGTGATGCCGGCGGCGGCACCGGCCGCGGCGATACGGGAAGCCTTCATGGAAGGAGCACTCCGCTGTGAGTCGGTCCGGATGGGAAGGGATACGCGCACGCGCGCGGGCCGCACGACCGCGGCCCCCCTCCAAGCCGTCCGAGGCATCCGGAATCAACCGAATCAACCGGATCGTACGAAAAGGCGGAGTGGTGGTCGCGTCGCGTCAGGCGGCGAGGGCGAGTGCGGATGCGCGAGCCGTGGCGGTCGGCGGGCCGCGCCGGATCACCGTGTGCTGAAGTGCGGTCGTGCGCGGCATCGCAGGCGCGGGCCGCGCGGCCTGCACGGGGCGCGGACAGGCCTCCGGGGCTCCCGGCAGCCCGGCGCGCAGGGCGCGCACCAGCGCGAGCGCGGCCCGCAGGGAGCGCACGAGCGCCCCTTCCGTGACTCCCTGCGCCGATAGTTCGGTGAGCCGCAGCAGGGCCAGGTCGCCGTGGCGCAACAGCCAGCCGGCGGCGATGGCCGCGAGGACGTGGCCGAGCAGCATCGGCAGGGACGGCCACAGCGAGGTCGACGCCCCGGCGTCCGTCGGCAGATGCGTGTGCGTGCCCGGGGCCGGCTGGATCCGGGCTTCGGTGAGGATCTTGTGCGCCTGCGCCGGGCTGATCGCCGCCGCCGTCGTGCCGCACACGAACCGCGCGGCCTGCTGGACCAGCGTGGCGTCGCTCGTGCCCGCCGGCACCGACGATGTGACGGCGGCCGTGCCGTGCTGACCGAGTCCGAACAGGGCGTGCAACACCGTCTGACCGGCCGCGAGCAGTGCCGCGATCCCCGGCAGCGAGCGCACGCGCCCGGCGAACGGTGCCGCCACGGCGACCACCCCGAGGAACCCGGCGACCAGCGTCCACAACGGAATGCCGTCGCAGGAGGCGAGCGCGTGACCTGCCCCGGCCAGCACGACACAGACCGCGGCGAACACCGCGGCCCGCAGGATCCGGAGCGTGAGTCCGGAGCGCGTCGCGCGCGCGTGGGGGGCAGTCATGGCGGGCTCATCATCGCACTGGCCACCCGGGCCTCGTGCGGCAGGTCCGCAAGATGCCCTACGACCGGAACGTCACTCTCTGACCCCTCCCGCCCCCACATACACCGATCAGAGCTGGGGCGCATCCGCCGTATGGGCGGCGTCACGTCAACTTCACGCTTACATGCGGGGACTCGGGGCAATACGTAACGGTATGTCGAGCCGCGGCCGGGAGGCTGGAGCATGAGCATCTGGTGGTCACTCCATCTGCGGCGCGAAGCTGCCAGCGTGCCGCTCGCCAGGCGCCTTCTGATCGGCACCATGGAGACCGCGGGCGTCGACCCCGACATCTCCTACGACCTCTCCGTCGCCCTCAGCGAGGCCTGCGCGAACGCCGTGGAGCACGGCGGGGACACAGCACGGGGCGGCCCCGGTTCGGAGGCCTACCGGGTCACGGCGTACCTCGACGGCGAGAAGTGCCGGATCGAGGTCGCCGACGCGGGCCCAGGGTTTCCCGCGGGTTCGGCCGGCCGGTCCCGCCCGCCGATCCGGCCCGCGCACACCGACGCGGAGAACGGCAGAGGGCTGTGCCTCATCGAGGAGCTGGCCGACCATGTCCACATCGGCAACAAGCCGGGCCGGGGCGGGGCCGTGGTGAGCTTCGACAAAGTCCTCAAGTGGCGCGAGGACGCCGCGCCGCTGATGGCGGTCTGACCTCTGCGGACGTCCGATCGGCTGGGATCCGGTGTTTCACGTGAAACGTCAGCCCCGTAACCCTCCGCCCCACCCCTCCGCGCTCTTGCGCCCGCCTCCTACAGCGCACCCCAGTCCAGCGTCGTACGCGCCAGCCCCGCCACCTGCGTGAGCAGCGCAAGCCGGGCCGCGCGGACCGCCGGGTCGGGGTCCATCACCAGCACCTCTTCGAAGAAGGCGCTGATCGCGTCGACCAGTGGAGCGGAGACCTCGATCAACGCGCCGAGGTCGTCCTCGCGGCCGTGCAGGGCCTGGCGCACTGCGTCGGCGCTCTCGGCGAGACGCAGCTCGGCGGGCGCGGTCAGCAAGGACAGATCCGCCGCCTCGACGCCGCCCTCGGGAAGGATGCGCACGACCCGCTGGAACGCGGCAGCGAGTGCCTCGAACTCCTCCGTGCCGATGTGCCGCTCCAGCGTGGCCAGGGTGCGGTCGCCGTGGGAGGGCAGGTCGGCCCACACCAGGACGGCCTGAACGAGCCGATGCTCGTGCCCGGCGTCCGTGAGCTGCTGCTCGTAGCGCCGGGTGATCAGCTCGGCGGCCTCGGCGACCCGCTCGGCGGGCACTTCGACGCCCTGCGCGGCGTACCGTACGGCCGCCGCGCGCAGTCCTTCGCTCACCCGCACCCCGGACACGGCAGGACGACTCCGCAAGACGTTGAGCAGCCCGATCGCGGCCCGGCGCACCCCGTACGGATCGGAGCTCCCGGTCGGCGCGGCGCCGATCAAGAACATGCCCGTCACCAGGTCGAACCGGTCGGCGAGCGACAGCACGGCACCCGCGTCCCCGGCCGGCAGGGCGCCGCCGGCGGAGCGCGGCAGCTCCATCTCGGCCAGGGCCCGGGCAACCTCGGGGGACTCGCCGGCCCGGTGCGCGTACTCCTCGGCCATCACCCCGGCCAGTCCGGAGAACTCGATCACCATCTGTGACGCCAGGTCGAACTTGGCCAGCGCACCGGCGCGCCGGACGACGTCCACCGCCTCCCCGGGGAGCCCGGCGCGCCCGGCCAGGTCGAGGGCGAGGGAGGCGATGCGGTCGGCGCGGTCGGCGACCGTACCGAGCCGGTCCTCGAACGTCAGCTTGTCCAGCCGGCGCCGGAACTCCGCCGGCGGCACCTTCAGGTCCGCCCGCCAGAAGAACGCGGCGTCCTCGTAACGGGCCCGCAGCACCGCCTCGTTGCCCGCCCGCACCACGTCGTCGTCGCACAGGGCGTTGGCGAAGGTGACGAAGTGCGGCATCAGCCGCTCGCCGTCCAGCACCGGCAGATAGCGCTGGTGCTTGCGCATCACGGTGGTCAGGACGCTCGCGGGCAGTTCGAGGTAGCGCTCGTCGAAGGACCCCCGCACGGCGTAGGGGAACTCCAGGATGTCGGTGATCTCGTCGATCAGATCGGCCTGACCCGCCACGTCGATCCGCCCACCCACCTCGGCCGCCGCCTCCACGGCACCCCGGACCACCGCGCCGCGCCGGGCGTCCCGGTCGAGCAGGATGCCGTGCATGTGCAGGAAGTGGGGGTAGCCCTCGGCCGAGGTGACGCGGACCTCCGGGTAAGGGGCCTGGCGCTGCACCCGTGTCGTGTCGCTCGCGGCGAGCGAGGAGACCACCACGGGCAGGGGAGTACGGCCCAGCAGCGCGAGCAGCCAGCGCACGGGCCGTGAGAACGACAGACCCGGGTCGCTCCACCGCATGTTGCGCCCGGCGCGCAGCCCCGACACGACCTCGGCCAGCAGATCGCTGAGCACCTCGACGGCCGGACGGCCTTCCTCGTGCCGGGTGACCGCCACGTACTCGACACCCTTGACATCGACGATCCGCACGTCCGTCGGTTCGGCGCCCTGGCTGCGGGCAAAGCCCAGCAGGGCCGCGGTGGGGGCGCCGTCCTTGAAGGCGGCGGCGACCTTGGGGCCGCGCACGGTCCGCATGGTGTCCCGCTCGCGGGGCTGCACGCCCTCGACCGTGATCACGATCCGGCGCGGCGTGGCCATCACGGTGATCGCGCCGTGGCCCAGCCGGGTCGCGGCCAGCTTGGCGGTGACCGACTCGCGCACCGCCTCGGTGGTGGCGGGGACGTCGGCGTACGGCAGTTCCTCCACGCCGATCTCGAACAGCAGCGTCTCGACGCCGGGCACCTTGGGCAGCGCGGCCCGCTCGGCCGGGGCCGGTGCGGCCGCCACTCCGAGCGGATGCTCCAGCGCGGCCCGCCGCCGCTCCCACAGCTTGGCCGACTCGTGCGTCAGGCCGCGCATCAGCGCGAACGCCTTGGCTCGCTCGGTGGTGCTGATCGCGCCGCGCGCGTCGAGCACGTTGAAGGTGTGGCTGCACTTGAGCACGTACGTGTACGCCGGGACCGGCAGCTCCAGGTCGAGCAGGCGCCGGGCCTCGGCCGCGTACGCCTCGAAGAGCCGGTGGTTGGTGTCGAGGTCGGCGTCGTCGAGGTAGTAGCGGCTCATCTCGTACTCGTTCTGCCCGAACACCTCGCCGTACGTGATGCCCGGCGCGTAGACGATGTCCTTGAAGTGGGACACGCCCTGAAGGTTCATCAGGATGCGTTCGAGGCCGTACGTGATCTCCACCGACACCGGGTCCAGGGCGACACCGCCGACCTGCTGGAAGTAGGTGAACTGGGTGATCTCCATGCCGTCCAGCCAGACCTCCCAGCCCAGTCCCCAGGCGCCGAGCGCGGGCGAGGCCCAGTTGTCCTCGACGAACCGCACGTCGTGCGCGTTCAGGTCGACGCCCAGTGCGCGCAGGCTGCCCAGGTACAGCTCCTGCGGGTTGCCCGGGTCGGGCTTGAGGATGACCTGGAACTGGGTGTGGGTCTGGAGCCGGTTCGGGTTCTCGCCGTAGCGCGAGTCGTCCGGCCGCACGCTCGGCTCCACGTAGGCGACGCTCCACGGCTCCGGGCCGAGCACCCGCAGCGCCGTGGCCGGGTTGGCCGTACCCGCTCCGACCTCGGTGTTCAACGGCTGCGTGATCATGCAGCCGTTGTCGCTCCAGTACTTCTGAAGGGTGAGGATGGCGTCCTGCATGGTCAGCGCCGTCTGGACGTTCTTCATGATGATCGCGCCTGTTCCCCGAGTCGACCCGGCAAGGTCGGCCATGATCTCACAGGACAATTACCGTTGACCTGCGGGTTTTTGGCCGCTGTCCGGATGGCGCCGGTTGATACACAGCCGGCTCTCAGGCCGGCCTCACGCATCTGACGGGTGGTGTACCTAAGTTCGCCGTTCATGACGGGAAACCACTGGAACACCTCGCTCACCCGCCGTCGCGCCCTCGTGGTCGCGGGCGGCACGGTCGCCGCGGGCGGCCTGGCCGCGACCGGCTACCAGCTCGTCCGCAAGGCCATCACCGAGGGCAAGAGCGGCGTCCCGCTCACCCTGCGCCTCACCGTCGTCGACGCCACCGACGGCTGCACCCCGGTCCCCGGCGCGGCCGACGGCCTCCTCACGCTCGAACCGGTGCACGAGAAGGACCCGTCCAAGGGCTACAAGGGCTCCCTCACCCTGGGCATCGACCCGGACGCGGAGAACACGGGCGCGGGCAGCGGCGGCGGAGGATGAACGGCCCGGAGGACGAGGCACTCGCACACGCCGCCGTCGACGCGCTGATCGGCCAGCTGGCCCTGGCCCCCAAGCCGGGCCTGCCCGACCCGCGCGACCTGACGGCCCGGGCCACCCGCCGGGACCACCGCGCCCTGCGCTGGTCGGCCAGGGCACTGCTCCCCGGCCTCACGGCGATGGCCGCCGCGGCCCGCCGCACGGGTGAACCCAGCGCCCGGCTCCGTGCGGAACTGGGCGCGATCGGCCGCTCCACCGAACACACGGTGGGCCTCGCGGGCGGCGGCCACCGGGGCGCCCTGTGGACGCTCGGCCTGCTGGTCGCGGCGGCGGCGCTGCAACCGGGCACGGCCCCGGCCGAGACGACGACCCTCGCCAGACACATCGCCGCCCACCCCGACCGCCACGCCCCGCGCCGCCCGTCCCGCGGCTCCACGGTGTCGGCCCGCTACGGCGCGGCCGGTGCCCGCGGCGAGGCCAGGGCCGGATTCCCCCACGTCCGCCGCGCCCTGAACACGCTCACCACTGCCCGGACCCAGGGCGCCGCAGAGCCCCAGGCCCGTCTGGACGCCCTGCTCACGGTGATGTCGACGCTCCAGGACACGGAGTTGCTGTACAGGGCGGGCCCCATGGGCCTACGGCACGTCCAGGCGGCGGCGCGCGGTGTGCTGGAGGCGGGCGGCACGGCGACGGGACCGGGTGCCCTGGCTCTGCGAGCGCTGGACACCGACCTCGTCAGCCGTGCCTGGAGCCCTCGAGGCAGCGCCCCTCTGCTTGCGGGAGCGCTGTTCCTGGACGCCCTGGGGGCGCGGGACAGCGTGGATGTGCGACTCCGCCGCGGAGCGCGACCAGACCCCACACACCCGCACCCCAAACTCAGCCCTTGACGGACGCCATCCACGCCTCGACCTCGTCCGCCCGACGAGGCAACGCCGCACTCAGATTCCGGTTGCCGTCCTCCGTCACGAGGATGTCGTCCTCGATCCGCACACCGATACCCCGGTACTCCTCCGGCACCGTCAGATCATCGGCCTGGAAGTACAGCCCCGGCTCGACGGTCAGGCACATCCCCGGCTCCAGCACCCCGTCGACATACGTCTCGGTCCGCGCGGCAGCGCAGTCGTGCACGTCCATCCCGAGCATGTGCCCGGTGCCGTGCAGCGTCCACCGCCGCTGAAGCCCCAGCTCCAGCACGCGCTCCACCGGCCCCTCGACCAGCCCCCACTCGACCAGCCTCTCGGCCAGCACCCGCTGCGCGGCGTCGTGGAAGTCCCGGTACTTCGCGCCGGGCCGCACCGCCGCGATCCCGGCCTCCTGGGCCTCGTACACGGCGTCGTAGATCTTCCGCTGGATCTCGCTGAACCGCCCGTTGATCGGCAGCGTGCGCGTCACGTCGGCGGTGTAGTACGTGTGCGTCTCCACACCCGCGTCGAGCAGCAGCAGATCGCCCGACCGCACGGGCCCGTCGTTGCGCACCCAGTGCAGCGTGCAGGCGTGCGGCCCGGCCGCGGCGATCGTGCCGTAGCCGACGTCGTTGCCCTCCACCCGCGCACGGAGGAAGAACGTGCCCTCGATGTACCGCTCGGAGGTCGCCTCGGCCTGGTCGAGGACCTTCACCACGTCCTCGAAGCCGCGCACGGTCGAGTCGACCGCCTTCTGGAGCTCGCCGATCTCGAACTCGTCCTTGACCAGCCGTGCCTCGGAGAGGAAGACCCGCAGCTCCTCGTCGCGCTCGGCGGTGACCTTGTCGGTCAGCGCGGCCTCGATGCCGGCGTCGTACCCGCGCACGACCCGCACCGGACCCGTGGCCTCGCGCAGTGCCCCGGCCAGCTCGCGCACGTCGGAGGCGGGGATGCCGTACAGCTTCTCCGCCTCGGTGAGGGAGTGCCGGCGGCCGACCCACAGCTCGCCCTGGCCGTCCAGCCAGAACTCGCCGTTCTCCCGGTTCGAACGCGGCAGCAGGTAGATCGTCGCCTCGTGGCCCTCGCCCTTGGGCTCCAGGACCAGGACGCCGTCCTCGGTCTGGTTGCCGGTCAGGTAGGCGTACTCGACGGAGGAGCGGAAGGCGTACTCGGTGTCGTTCGAGCGGGTCTTCAGGTTGCCCGCGGGGATCACCAGCCGCTCGCCCGGGAAGCGCGCGGACAGCGCGGCCCGGCGGGCGGCGGTCTCGGCGGCCTGGGGGATGGGCTGGAGGTCACGCAGCTCGGTGTCGGCCCAGCCGCTCTTCATGTTCTCGGCAAGCTCGTCGGACACGCCGGGGTACAGTCCGTTCTTCCGCTGCTTGATCGGCTCTTCGCTCTCGTCCGGGCCCGCTGCGTCAGCAGCATCAGGCACTGCCGGGGTGAGCTCCTCCGCCACGGTCATCCTCCTCGATACGGCACTGGACCGTCCTCCACTCTACGGTGGCGCGGAAGCGGCCTCAGGGCGATGACGAGGAGCGTTACTCGAACCGCACCGCCAGCAGCACGACGTCCTCCGCCCCGTCCGCCGCGTCCAGCCCGTCGGGCAGCACGCTCCGCAGGACGTGGTCGGCGATGGCGCCGGGGTCGCGGCGCAGTGCCCGAGGTGCTCCGGCCGCCGCCGCGTGCAGCCGGGCGAAGGCGCGGTCGGTGGTCTCGCCGGTGCGGTGCAGCAGCCCGTCGGTGTAGAGCAGAACCGTCTCTCCCGGCTCGGCGAGGATCTCCACGCTGGGCGCCTCCCAACAGGCGAGCATGCCCAGCGGGGCGGAGACCGACGTCTCCACGAACTCGGTGCGGTGCTGTCCGATCAGCAGCGGCGGGCTGTGCCCGGCACCTGCCAGCGTGATCTTGCGCGCGGCCGGTTCGCAGTAGCCGAACAGGGCGGTGGCCGAGCGGGCCGGCTCGGTCAGCCGCAGCAGCAGCTCCAGGTCGGACAGGACGGCGACCGGATCCTCCCCCTCCATCACGGCGTACGCGCGCAGCGACGCCCGCAGCCGCCCCATCGCGGCGACCGCGCTGGGCCCCGCCCCCGTGACGGATCCGACGGCGAGGCCGAGGGCGGCGTCGGGCAGTGGCAGCGCGTCGTACCAGTCGCCGCCGCCCCGCGGGCCGGTGCGGTGCCGCGCGGCGAGATGGACACCGGCCACCCGCGGCAGCCGGGCGGGCAGCAACTCGTCCGAGATGGTCGCCATGGACGCGCGCGTGCGTTCCAGTTCGAGCAGCCGGGCGAGGTGTTCGGCGGCGTACCGGGCGTACAGGCCGACGAGGTGGCCCTGCCGTTCGTTCGGTTCGGCGGGTTCGTCGTAGAGCCACACGACGGCACCGAGGGGGCCGGCGGAGTCGGGGGACCCGGTGGACTCGGGGGTCAGGGGGAGGGCGTAGCTGGCGGCGTAGCCGAGGCGGGCCGCGACCTCGCGGTGGCGGGGGTCGAGCCCCTCCTCGGCGAACAGGTCGGGCTCGGCGATGCCGTCCTCGCCGCCCGGCAGTCCGTCGAGGATCCGGCCGTAGGACAGGGCGCTGCGGGGCACGGTCTCGATGTGGCCGAGGTCGGCGCGGGCCAGGCCCAGGCCGATGGTGGTGTCCGGGCCGAGTCCGTCGCCGGGTTCCAGGACGACGAGGCCGCGGCGGGCACCCACCAGGGCGGCGCCGGCCCGCAGGAGTTCCTGGAGCGCCTCGTCGAGCGCGGACGTGCGGGTCAGGCGCTCGGTCAGCTCGTGGAGGGTGGTGAGGTCGGAGACCCAGCCGGCGAGACGGTCCTGGAGTACCGCGCCCGGTGGGGCCGGAGGGTTTGACGGGGCAGCCGGGGAGGTACCCGCCGCGACGGGCGCGACAGTGTGTGCGGGCGCCGGAACCGTTGAATCGATTCCAGCCACTTTCGGAGGGTGCGGGGCGTTCATGGCGTCCGGCTTTCCGACCAGCGCGTACTGCTCAAAAGCATCGCAAACCCCCATGTCATTCTGCGCCGCTAGCAGTGTCTCCACATGTACACGCACTCGTGAGGAGATGTCCAGCATTGTCCTGCTGGGATTCCTGGTGTCTGTGAGGTCGGAGGGACATCTCTCCTTCCCCTTGCCGAAATGCAAAGTTGGCTTAAAACTGCCGCAAGGGACGGCTTATTGCGGTCGACTGGGCTTGCTCCACGGAGCGTCACAACGGTCGCGATGGGTACGTACTCGGTGAAGGCCAGGGGTGGTTGAGAACTACCCGGAACCTGGTGACGGACCCGGGCGTCTTAGCCACCGACGACCGTGCCCCATCCTCCCGTGGCGGAGGCGGAGAGAAATACGCGCGACGGCAAACGCCATACTTCGCCACCCCTACGCCACGCCCGTGCTTTTGATAGACGCAGTATGGGCGGGACGGCCGCGGAGGCAGCCAATGCTCGACCCATAGGGGTTCCCCTCGCCCACGGCAGGGTGTGATGCGCCAACAGGTACGCACAGTGAAGTGATCGACACATGATGTGATGTGGACCACGGTGTTGCCGGCGTGCAACGGAAAGGAACGAGCGCTCATGCGCGAGATCCTCGGAAGGCGACGCAGGCTCCTGTCCCAGCGCAGCGACGGGAGGCCTGAGCTGATCGGCGCGGCCCTGACCTACGCGACGGAATGGCAGTGGCCCGTACTCCCGGGCGTGGCGGCGGACCCCGAGGGGCGCAGCCGCTGCGGTTGCCCTGACCCCGAGTGCACGGTGCCCGGCGCGCACCCCTTCGACCCCGGCCTCCTCGCGGCCACCACCGACGGGCGCATGGTCCGCTGGTGGTGGAGCAACCGGCCGACGGCACCGATCGTCCTGGCCACCGGCGGCAAGGCCCCCTGCGCGGTCTCCCTGCCGGCCCTGCCGGCCGCCCGTGCCCTCGAAGCGCTCGACCGCACGGGCATGCGGCTCGGCCCGGTCGTCGCCTCCCCCAGCCGGTGGGCGATCCTCGTGAAGCCGTACTCCATGGAGCAGCTCGGCGAACTGCTCTACGCCAAGGACTTCGTCCCCGGCTCCCTCCGCTTCCACAGCGAGGGCGGCTATCTGGCGCTGCCGCCGTCCGAGACGGGCCAGGGCGAGATCCGCTGGGAGCGGGCGCCGCTGCCCGGCTCGGCCTCGCCGTGGGTGCCCGATGTGGAGGCCGTGGTGGACGCCGTGGTCGAGGCCCTCACTCGTACGGGTGTGAGCGCGCCCGAGTTCTAGGACTGTCGGGCGCGCCGAGCCCGGGTTCCGCCCCGGGGCGTTATGTTCCGGGGCCATGCCGCGTCATTCCCGGGGCCGTTCCGGGGACCCCCGAAAGATCCGACTGCTCGCCCTGACGGGCGTCGTGGCGGCGTGCGCGGTCGCACTGCCGCTGGCGGTGGCGTCCGCGGGGCCTCCCGGTTCCCCGGGGCCTTCGGGTTCCACGGGTGCAGGGGACACGGCACGTGCCGGGAGCTCGTCGGACACCGGCGGCCCGGCGAAGGGTGCCGACGTACGCGGAGGTTCTGTGTCCGGTTCCGGACCGGACGGCGTACGTTCCTCTGCGCCGTCCGCGGACGGCAAGGTGCCCTCCGCCGTGGCCGGCCTCCCCGCTGTCGGCCCGGGCCTGTCGGCCGCCGTGCGCTGCGGTCCCGAACTCTCCTCCCCCGAGGGCGTCGAGGCACAGACCTGTGTCGTGACGCAGGCCGCGGACACCTGGGCGCGGACCTACTACCGCAATGCGACCGGCGAGGCGCTGGACGCCGTACTGACCCTGATGGGGCCCGGCGCCCGGACCGTGCGGATCACCTGCGCGGTCGGTGCCGAGGACGAACCGGGGACGTGTGAGACGCCTCGCGAGCCCGCACGCGGGGATCTGGCGGCGTACACGGCGGTCGCGGAGTTCGCCCGGCGGGCCGGACAGGGGCCGCTGCTGCTGCGCTCGGGGAGCAACTCGCCTTCGTAAGCGGGCAGTTGAGGAGCGGCGGTGTTCGGTGAACGGCCGCGCGCATGGAAAGACCCGGTTGCTGGCGACGGGGGATGCACCAGCAACCGGGCTACAGGAACGGTAACAAGAGATCGGCTGTTCGCAAATTCGATCTCTCCCTTTCCAGTCACCGATCGGCTTGCCCCGGCAGGGAGTTGTGCACGGCGTCACCGGTCCGGAGTGCGCGGGTCCGGTCGGCCGTCCGAGCGGCCGGACCGGGCCCTGTGACGAGCCGTCAGCTGAGCGTGACCTGCCGGTTGGTGAGGCCGCCACGCGCACGGCGCTCGTCCGGCGTGAGCGGCGCGTCCGTCGCCAGGGCGGTGGCGAGGCGCTCGGCGAACTCCGCCGCCGGCTTCTCCACGTCCTCGGCCTTGACCCCGCTCGGCAGGTCCCAGACCGGCACGGTGAGCCCGTGAGCGCGGAAGGAGCCCACCAGGCGGGTGCCCTCGCCCAGGCTCGACCGGCCCGCGGCGTGCAGCCGGGCGAGAGCGTCCAGAAGCTGCTCCTCGGCGTGCGGCATGACCCACCGCAAATGGTTCTTCTCGGGCGTCTCGCACCAGTACGCGGCGTCCACGCCCTGGAGCTTCACGGTCGGGATGGCCGCGGCGTTGGCCCGCTCCAGGGAGGCGGCCACCTCCGCAGTGGCGTTCTCCGGGTCCGGCACCCAGAACTCGAAGCCGCTGTGCACTTCTGGCTCGAAGGCGCCCTCCGGGTCGAGCAGATCCTGGAGCCGCGGTCCGTCGGCCGGGGCGCGGCGGCCCTGCACGGGGGTGCCGGGCTCGGCTTCCAGGGCGCGCTGGAGGATGTCGGCGAGGTCGCGGCTGATGTCGCCCGACGAGGTGTCGTTCTGAAGGCCGAGCAGGACCGAGCCGTCGTCGCGGCGCAGGGCGGGCCAGGCCATCGGCAGGACCGTGGCCAGCGTGACCGCCGGGACGCCCTCGGGGAGGCCGCCCTTGAGCGTCAGCCCGGCCGTGGCCGCCGGGACCAGCTCGCGCAGGGCCACCCAGTCGCACTCGCCCGGCAGACCCTCGAAGGGGCGGTGCACCAGCTCGGTCGCGGCGTGGGCCGCGGCCCGGCCGTGACAGGCCTTGTAGCGGCGGCCGCTGCCGCAGGGGCAGGGCTCACGAGCGCCGACGACCGGGATCTCTCCGTCCGTGATCTGCGGGCGCTTGGCCTTCGTCTGGGGTCGCTTCTTGGCCATCGATGGGTCTCCCGGTTACGGCTCGTCTCGTACGGTCGCGAGCCTAGCCGTTCAGGCCTCCGGGGACGGGATGCTGTGGACAACGCGTCCGGTGGACAACGCGGGGCTGGTGGACACGCGGGTCCTGTGGACAACGCGGGTCCTGTGGACGACGGGGCGGGCCGAGGCCCGGGTCAGTCCATGTCGTCGAAGGCGTCCGCGAAGTCCAGTCCGGGTATCTGGGACACCGCCGGGGCCGTGACGCGTGTCGCGAAGTCGTCGCGGCGGTGTCCGGCGTCCGGGTCGTACACGTCGGCGTGGACGACGACCCATACGGTGACCTCGCCGCGGATGTCGTCCCGGACACCCCAGTCGTCGGCCAGCGCGGTGATGATGTTCAGCCCGCGGCCGCCGTGCGCCGTGACCGACGGGGTCGCCGGGGCGGGGCGGGTCGGGCCGCCGCCGTCCGTGACCTCGACGATGAGCCGGCCGGAGGGGTCCACGCGCCACGCGGCACGGACGTCACCGTCGCCGGAGAGCGCGTCGCCCAGGGGTCTGCCGTGTTTGCACGCGTTGCTCAAAAGTTCGGAAAGGATCAGTACGGCGTCGTCGATGACCGATTCCGCTACGCCACCTCTGCGCAACTGCACGCGCATACGGTGTCTCGCTTCCCCCACGCCCGCAGGGCCATGGGGTACGGCCATGCTCGACGACGTGGGCACCTCCTGTGCCACCACCAACGCCACCCCCGAGACCTCCTTCGCCCCACGCCACGGTGTGGATGCCCCATTGGCCTGTACCGGAAACCGGCCAATCCACGTCCGGTGACGCATTCACCACGATCGAATACGGGTCGAACGCGCCGGAGCACTCCCTGTAATCGTGTGGCTGGATTTCATCGGTGTGGCCGAGACGCGAGGATCCCGTCTGCCAAGGGTGAGGTCAAGAGGGGTGCGTGGGACTGGTGGGACTCGACCTCAGCGGCCGAGCTGGTCGAGCACCGCGCGCGGGCGGTTGGTGATGATGGCGTCGACGCCCAGGCCGACGCAGAGATCCACGTCCTCGGGCTCGTTCACGGTCCACACGTGCACCTGGTGGCCGGCCCGCTTCAGCCGCTCCACGTAGACGGGGTGGTTGCGCACGATCCGCAGGGAGGGCCCCGCGATCGGCACGCCCAGGGGCAGCCGCCCGTCGCGCAGCCGGGGTGAGACGAACTGCATCAGGTAGACCGTCGGCAGCGTCGGCGCCGCGGCACGCACGCGGTGCAGCGACCGGGCCGAGAAGCTCATGACCCGCACCGGGGACTCCTCGGCGGTGGCCGGGGCGTCGAGACCGAACCGCTTCAGCAGGACCAGCAGCCGCTCCTCGACCTGCCCCGCCCAGCGCGTGGGGTGCTTGGTCTCGATGGCCAGTTCCACCCGGCGTCCGGCGTCGGCGACGAGTTCGAGCAGCCGCTCCAGGGTGAGCACGGACGTCGCCTCGCGGTCCTCCGGGGGGTGCTCCCAGTCGGGTTCCTCGTCGCGTCCCTTCCAGGCCTCGCCCCTCTTCCAGGAACCGAAGTCCAGGGCGGCGAGGTCGGCGAGCTCCAGGGCGGAGACCGCGCCGCGGCCGTTGGACGTACGGTTGATCCGGCGGTCGTGTACGCACACCAGGTGGCCGTCGGCGGTGAGGCGCACATCGCATTCGAGGGCGTCCGCGCCGTCCTCGATCGCCTTGGTGTACGCGGCCAGGGTGTGTTCCGGGGCGTCCTCGGAGGCCCCGCGGTGGGCGACGACTTGAATCACATGCTGTCGTGCGTGGGTCACCGCGTCATGGTGCCACCGCGCGCGGGTACGCGTCCGGTCGGACGGACCCGGCGGATTCACAGGTCCGGACGGAGGCACTGGAATTGCGCCCCTTTCGTTAGTAATGACCTATATAAAGAATGGCCCCGGACCCACAGCCACCGCTTATGGTGCTCTGACGGCCAGTGGGAAAAGCTGACGGCATACAAAGGGACAAGCACAGCTGTATCGCGCCGGACCGTCGCCAGCGTGAAAAGCGTGACCGAGTGCGACCCAGGAAACAGCCGTGGATCGAGGAGAGAAGCTGTGAGCACCGAGAACGAGGGCACCGCGGTACCCCCCGCCCCGTCCGCACCCCCGTGCCGGTCGACGCTCCCGCTGCTCCGGCGCCCGAGGGGCAGGCATCTCAGGGGCCGGGACCGTACGGACAGGACTCCCAGGGCCAGCCCGCCCACGGTCAGGGCGCTCCTGGTGACGCCGCACATCACGGCGTCTCCTCCTCCTGTCTCTTATCGTCCTACCAGCAGCCGGAGCCGAAGTCCGGCCGTGGCCGTGGCGGTCTGGTCGCCGCGCTCCTGGTGGCCGCGCTGGTCGCGGGCGGCCTGGGCGGCGGTCTCGGCTACACGCTGGCGAAGAACAACGACGACAACAGCGGCTCGACGACGGTGTCCGCCGCCACCAGCGGCGGCGACGTCAAGCGCGACCCGGGCACGGTCGCGGGCGTGGCCGCCAAGGCGCTGCCGAGCACGGTCACGATCGAGGCCGAGAGCACCAACGGCGAGGGCGGCACCGGCACGGGCTTCGTTTTCGACAAGCAGGGCCACATCGTCACCAACAACCACGTCGTGGCCGGCGCGGTGGACGGCGGCAAGCTCACCGCGACGTTCCCGAGCGGCAAGAAGTACGACGCCGAGGTGGTCGGGCACGCGCAGGGCTACGACGTGGCGGTCATCAAGCTCAAGGACGCCCCGTCGGACCTGAAGCCGCTCACCCTCGGCGACTCGGACAAGGTGGCGGTCGGCGACGCGACCATCGCGATCGGCGCCCCCTTCGGCCTGTCCGACACGGTGACGACGGGCATCATCAGCGCCAAGAACCGCCCGGTGGCCTCCAGCGACGGCAGTGGCAGCCAGGCGTCGTACATGAGCGCCCTCCAGACCGACGCCTCGATCAACCCGGGCAACTCGGGCGGCCCGCTGCTGGACGCGCAGGGCAACGTCATCGGCATCAACTCCGCGATCCAGTCCACCGGCAACGGCGGCTTCGGCACCGGCCAGTCCGGCTCGATCGGCTTGGGCTTCGCCATCCCGATCAACCAGGCCGAGTACGTCGCCCAGGAGCTGATCAAGACCGGCAAGCCGGTGTACGCGAAGATCGGCGCGTCCGTCTCCCTGGACGACACCTCGGGCGGCGCACAGATCTCCAAGGAGGGCGCGGGCGGCGCCGCCGCACCGGTCGAGCCGGGCGGTCCGGCCGCGAAGGCGGGACTCAAGCCGGGCGACGTCATCACCAAGCTCGACGACCGGGTGATCGACTCCGGGCCGACCCTGATCGGCGAGATCTGGACCCACAAGCCCGGCGACAAGGTCACGATCACCTACGAGCGCGGCGGCAAGCAGCACACGGTCGACGTGACCCTGGGCTCGCGCATCGGCGACAACTGAGCCCCACCCGCGCGCACCGACCCGTTACCCTTGTCCCCGCGCCGCCGATCACGGCCGGCGCGGGGAGGCGTGCCCGAGCGGCCGAAGGGAACGGTCTTGAAAACCGTCGTGGCAGCGATGTCACCGTGGGTTCAAATCCCACCGCCTCCGCGTGGTGAGCAGTGAGAACGGCCCCTGACCTGGATGATTGGTCGGGGGCCGTTCTCATGCCGGGACTCTGTGACTGCCCGGTGTTCCCCGTCGCCTACCGCTTTGTCGGGCACGGCTGGGGCACGCCCACTGGGCCCCCGCGTCCGACGCTTGTACCGTTCCGAAGTGGCCTGGATATCACTACTTGCAACACTTGCTGGTGGCGTGATTGCTCTGGGATCGGCACTTCTCGTGGAGCACCGAAGAGCGCGGCGAGAATCGGTGTCTGAGTGGGATAGGACACGGCGGGAGCTCTACTCAAGGTTTCTCGCGGCTCATGCCCAAGCCGGCAGCGATCTGCGGAACATTGCTGCCACGCCCGGCCTCGATGCGGGCGAGCGGTACCGGCTGACACGGTCGGCCTACACCCACTGCTACGCGTCACGCCATGAGTTGGAGCTTCTCGCGCCGCCCTCCGTCGTTCGCCCGGCTGAGGAATGCAGCCGGGCAGTGCGAATGATGCGCGATGCCGTGAGCGCGGGGGCGCGTCTTGACAGCGATGAACTCGAGGAACTGACACGCAGGTACCTGGAACTGCGTCTGGAGACCAGAGGTGCCATGCGCTCGGACATCTCGGCCGACAACCTTTGACCTGCTTCGGGCCCGGGTGTTCGGTCGGGGGTCGTTTTCATGTCCGGCTACCGTGACTGGCGGGTGTTCCCCCCTGGTTTCCCGCTCGATCGGCATCTGAGTACCCGTGCTCATGTCCAGTGCCCGCTGCAGCCACCATGCTGACCGCATGTACTTGGTGGATCGTCGCCTGCAGACAGGATGGCAGTGGGCATGAGACGGGCGAATGAGCCGTCGACTGGTCAGCAGATCGGCGTCAGCGTGGCGCTGCTCGTCATCGACTTCATGCTCATCGCTTGGTCGGTGTACAGCGTTGGGATGGCGGGCTGGGCCGACAGCTACGAAAGCGATGGCGTCGCTCCGTCGAGCGCGTCGCGGGCGGCGTCACAGGCATCGTGGCTTCTCGGGGGCGGCGCAGTACTGACAGGCGGTGGCCTCCTCGCCCTGGGATGGCGCATTCCTGGCATCGTGCAGCTGGCCGTCCTCGGGTTCGGGGCGGTGCTGGTCTCTTCACTGGCTGCCGGTTGATGGCGCCCTGACAAAGGCTGTCCGCAGTGCCGGCCGGACAGCGCGCTCGGGTTCTTCGACCGGGGGCCGTGGTCCGTGCGTGGGCTGCAGCACTAGGATCGATCCGTAATCTGCGCAGGTCGCGGGGGGTTTCGCATGCGAGGTGGAGCGCGGCGGGGTGGGCGCCTTCGTCAAGGGCACACCGAGGGAGCGGTCTTGAGAGCCGTCGTGGCAGCGAGCGTGCCGGCGTGAGCGGGCGCATCGTCGTCGTCACCGCTGTGCACGGCCCGTCGGCCCGGTTTCTGCCGGAGGCCCACAAGTCCCTGTGCGAGCAGTGGCTGCCGGAGGGCTGGCGGTGGCACTGGGTGATCCAGGAGGACGGCGAGAGCGCGGACGTACGGCCGTACGTGCCCGACGACGAGCGGGTGACGTTCCGGCAGGGGCGGGCCGGGGGGCCCGGTGTCGCCCGGACCATCGCGCTGGCGCATGCCGAGGGTGCGTACGTGAAGGTCCTGGACGCCGACGACCGGCTGACGCCGGGCACGCTCGCGCGGGATCTGGCGGCGCTGGAGGCCGACAGCGGCCTCGGGTGGGCGACGTCGCGCGTGCTGGACCTCATGCGCGACGGGTCGACGGTCGGTTTCCGGGGCGACCCCGACCCGGGGCCGATCGAGCGCGGGGACGTGCTCGACCAGTGGAAGGCCAACGGCTTCATCGCACCGGTCCACCCGGCGTCGCTGTTCGTACGGTGGGAGTTGCTGCTCGCCCTGGGCGGCTGGATGGCGCTGCCGGCGTCGGAGGACACGGGGCTGCTGCTCGCACTGAACGCCGTGAGCCGCGGGTGGTTCTCGGGTGAGGTGGGGCTGCTGTACCGGAAGTGGGAGGGGCAGGTGACCGGACAGACGGCCCATGTGGACCAGGCCGAGCGCGCTGCCCGGATGGCGGTCGTGGAGGCCAGGGCCCGGGCGTTGGCCGGTCTTCGGTGGCCCTTTCCGGCGGGGCACTGACCCGAGCCGGTCAGCGACCTACGGCTTGAGCTCCGTCCCTGCCGGGGCCCTCGCGAGAAGGTCATGGCGGATGTACCACTCGGTACCGAGCAACCGCTCCCGCTCCGGTCCCGGCAGCGCGGCGATGAGACCGGGGGCGGCTCCCCGTTCCACCTCCGTGCGGTGCGCCAGCACGGCGGCGATTTTCCGGTCCAGCCAGGGAGAGACGTCGATGGTCGCCGTGACCCGGTCGTCCGGGACCGTGCGCATCGTCTTGCCGGCGGGGGCCAGGTGGCCGCCCCACGCCCGGACGGCGGAGTGCGGGTGCGTCGCCAGGTACAGGGCGCTCGGCTGCCAGGGCTCACCGGCGTCCGGGTAGAGGCGTTCGAGTCCGGCGGCGTGGGCCGCCAGCAGGGTCACGCGGTGGGTGTGGACGTGGTCCTCGTGGCCGGTCAGGCCGCCGTAGGCGTCGTGGGTGACGACGATGTCCGGGCGGAAGTCCCGGATCCGTGCGACCAGGGCGCCCACCGCCTCGTCGAGTGGGGCGTCGCACAGGCGCTGGCTGCCCGGGGCCGACCGCGGGACGCGGGAGTCGGCGTAGCCCAGCATGCGTGGCCGGCCGGCGCCGAGGATGTGGAGCGCGTCGGCCAGTTCCGCGGCGCGCGGGGTGTCCGCCGCCCAGGTGGCCGTGACGACCGCCGTGCGGGCGCCCGCCGCCGAATGCCGGGCGAGGGTGCCACCCGCCATCAGTGACTCGTCGTCGGGATGGGCGAAGACCGCGAGCAGGCTCGGTACCGGCACCGGAACTCGCTACGGACGGTCCGGTGACGAGGGCGCGTCAGCGATGGTGATGCTGATGGCCTGGCTGGGGCACTTCTCGGCCGCCTCCAGGATCTCCGGGGCGTCGCCCGCCTCTTCCCGGCCCGGGCGGACGACACCGAATCCGTCGACGAACTCGAAGACCGCCGGGGCCCTGTGGACGCACTCGGCGGAGCCGTAGCAAAGCTCGCGGTCGACAGAGACCTTCTGCCCCTTCATCCCCTTCATCCCCCTCGTCCCCCCACCGGCCGATACCGGAAGCCGGTGGGACCCGAGGTGTTGCCTGCCCAGCGCGAGACCGGCTGAACCGGCCTGCCCTACCGCGCGCCGGCGACCGCGAGCCAGTGGGCGACCCGGCGTACGGCGGCCTCGTCGAGCCGTTCGGCGAGTGCCTGGACGGTCGCGTCGTCCTCGGGGGAGAGGTCGTAGAGGCCCGCCCTGCTCAACCCGGACATGAGGACCTGGTGGCGACGGGCGGTCATGCGTTCCGCCAGGATGGTTGGTTCGGCGGCGGAGGCCTCTGGTTCCGGCCGGGGCGAAGCCGCCTGCTTCAGGGGTGTGTCGAAGCGGTGCCAGTCGCCGTCCTTCGGGCCCCACAGGGCGAAGGCCACCTCGTCCCCACGGGCCCGCAGTGTCTGTGTCATCTCGCCGAGGGCGTGCAGCACGGGTGAGCGGTGGGGCGACTCCGCGGCCGCCCGCCAGGTCTGCTCGGCCGGCCGACGGTACATCGCCACCCAGCGCGGGGCGCCCTGCGGTCGCGGACTCTCGGGACGTGTCTCCACTGTGCTCACCCCTGTACGTCGCTTTGGAAGCGGTACGGCAGGCCGGCCTCGGCAACGGCAGGCAGACCATAGCTGACGGATCGTCAGTTATCCAGGGTTGGAGAGCGCGGTCCGGTGGGGAGGATCACCACGTCGTCCGGCACCGGTCCCTCCCCTCGTGGGGACCGGTGCCGAACGGTGGGGTCACCGTGGTCTGACTCCGCTGGGAGTTGGCCGGATGAGTGCGCTGCTGCGTCCGGATCCTGCCAGTTCCGGCCGCCGACGAGGAGTCTCCGGTTCCGGGTGGGCGGTATTACCGCAGGTCAGGCATATAGAGTGAGTTTTCCGGTCCGGACGTCCAGGCGCGGGGAGTTGAGGAGTGGAGACCTTGGGTTCCGACCCCGGGGCACGCACCGCCTTCGCGGAGCGCCTCGCGCTGCTGTACAAGGAAGCCGGGAACCCGCCACTCAAACGAGTGTCCGAAGCGGTCGTCCGGCTCCAGCGCGTCGACGAACGCGGGCGTCCCGTCCGGGTGTCCGCGCAGCGCATCAGCGACTGGCGCCGGGCACGGAACGTACCCGCTCAGTTCACCGCCCTCGCGACGGTGCTGCACGTGCTGATACCCGAGGCGCGGCGCGCGCGGCCCACGCCGGTGTCGCCGGGCCTGTACGACCTCGGCCAGTGGCAGCGGTTGTGGGAGGCGGCGGTGGCCGACCCGGTCGGTGAGCGCGGCCCGGACTCCGCCGAGCCGGGGCGGCCGGACGCCGAGGCCCCGCCCGTGCCGCCCGGCGGGGTGTGCCCGTACCGGGGGCTGGCCTCGTACCGCAGGGAGGACGCCCGGTGGTTCTTCGGCCGGGAGCGGAGCACGGACGCGCTCGTCGCCCAGCTCCGGGCCGTGGCGGAGACGGGCGGGCTGGTCATGCTCGTGGGGGCGTCGGGGGCGGGCAAGTCCTCACTGCTGAACGCCGGGCTGGTGCCCGCCCTGCGGAACGGCGCGCTGGATGAGCGCCCTGATCGCGGCGCCCGGGGTGACAACAGCCACTACAGCGGTACCGAAGACAACAGCCGTACCAACGGCGACAGCGACAACAGCCGTACCAGCGGTGTCGGCATCGGTCGGGGCCGCCAGGCAGCGGAGGTCGTACAGCTCGTGCCCGGCGGTCATCCCCTGGCGGAGCTGACCCGGTGCATCCCCGAGCTGGGACCGGTCGTCTCGGCCGGGGGCGGGGCCGACGCATCCGGTGCGGAGGATCCCGTCGTCCCCACCACCGTGGGCCCACGCGTCCCCAGGGCCCCTGACGTCCGCGCCGCCGTCGCCGCCTGGGCGCGGCGCGCGGCGCCGTCCGGTGCGCGGCCGGTCGTCATCGTGGACCAGTTCGAGGAGACGTTCACCCTCTGCCCCGACGAGGCGGAGCGGCGTGCCTTCGTCGAGGTCCTGCACGCCGTCTGTTCTCCGGCCGGCGACGGCGACCCGGCCCCGGCGGTCGTGGTGCTGGGCATACGGGCCGACTTCTACGAACGGTGCCTCAGGTATCCCGAACTGGCCGACGCGCTCCAGCACCGGCACATGGTGCTCGGACCCCTGACCACCGCGGAGCTGCGCGAGGCGGTGACGGGCCCGGCCAAGGCCGTCGGCCTGGAACTGGAGCCGGGCCTGGCGGAGCTGATCGTCCGGGAGGTGAGCGCCGACGGCCCGCGCGGGGCGCACGACGCGGGAGTGCTGCCGCTCCTCTCGCACGCCCTGCTCGCCACCTGGCAGCGCAGAAAGGCGGGCCGGCTGACGCTCGCCGGGTACCGCGCGGCCGGCGGCATCCAGGGCGCGGTCGCGGCGACCGCCGAGCGGGCCTGGTCCGGTCTCGACCCGGCGGCGCGCACGGCGGCCCGGCTGCTCCTGCTCCGGCTGGTCCGGCTGGGCGAGGACACCCAGGCCACGCGCAGGCGGGGCACCCGGCGCCAACTGGCGGAGGAGTCGACCGACCCCGGCAAGACCGAGGAGTCCCTGGAGGCGCTGGTCCGCGCCCGGCTGGTGACGCTCGACGCGGAGACCGTGGAGATCACCCACGAGGCGCTGCTGCACGCCTGGCCGCGGCTGCGCGACTGGATCGACGACGACCGGCAGGGCAACCTGCTGCGCCAGCGCCTGGAGGAGGACGGCCGGGCCTGGGAGGAGTCGGACCGCGACACCTCGCTCCTCTACCGGGGCTCCCGTCTGGAACAGGCCCACGGGTGGGCGAAATCCGCCGGGGACACGTTCCTGACCCGGAGCGCGGTGGAGTTCCTGGCCGCCTCGGTCAGGTTGCGTCGGCGCACCATCTGGATCAGCCGGGGCGCGGTGGCGGCCCTGGTCGTGCTGGCGGTGCTGGCCGTCGGGGCGGCCGTCGTCGCCTGGAAGCAGCGCGACGAGGCCGTGTTCGAACAGGTGCTCGCCCAGGCTGATCGCGTCCAGTACACGGATCCCTCGCTGTCCGCGCAGCTCGACCTGGTGGCACACCGGCTGCGGCCGGACGACAAGGGCGCGAACAGCCGCCTGATCTCCATCGTGAACGCCCCGCTGTCCACGCCGCTGGCCGGCCACGCCGGCGCCGTCTACCTCACGACGTTCAGCCCCGACGGACGGACACTGGCGACCGCCAGCTACGACCGGACCGTACGGCTGTGGGACGTGACCGACCCGAAGCGCCCGAAGCCCCTGGGCAAGCCGCTCACCGGCCACACCAGCTGGGTGAGCAGCGCGGTCTTCAGCCCGGACGGCCGTACCCTCGCCAGCGCCTCCGACGACGGCACGATCCGGCTGTGGGACGTGACCGACCCCGGGCACCCGAAGCGGCTCGGCAAGCCCCTGACCGGCCACGACGGCACGATCTACCTGGTCGCCTTCAGCCCGGACGGGCGCACTCTGGCCTCCGTCGGCGACGATCACACCGTACGGCTGTGGGACGTGGCCGATCCACGCCGGCCGCGGGCGCTGGGCAAGCCCCTGACCGGGCACAAGGCCGCCGTGCGCTCGGTGGCGTTCAGCCCGGACGGCCGGACGCTGGCGGCCGGTGGTGACGACGGCACGATCCGGCTGTGGGACGTGACCGACCCCGGGCACCCGAAGCGGCTCGGCGAGCCGCTGACCGGCCACACCGCCACGGTGCACTCCGTGGCCTTCAGCCCCGACGGCCGTACGCTCGCCAGCGGCAGCTCGGACAACACCGTCCGGCTGTGGACCGTGGCCGACCGGCGTCACCCGGCAGCGATCGGAGCGCCGCTCACCGGCCACACGGGCGCGGTGTGGTCCGTGGCCTTCAGCCCCGACGGAAGCATGCTCGCCGCCGCCAGCGCGGACAGCACGGCGAGTCTGTGGAAGGTCGGTGACCCGGAGTACCCGTCACAGGTCGGCGCGCCCCTGGCGGGCAGCAGCGGCGAGATGTACGCGCTCGGCTTCAGCCCGGACGGGCGCACCCTGGCCACGGGGTCGGGTGACAACAAGGTCCGTCTGTGGGCGCTGCCGACGGCGGACATGATCGGGCGGACCGGAGTGTTCCGGCCGGACGGGCGGGTGCTCGCGACGGCGGCGCTCGACGGACGGGTCCGGCTGTGGGACGTACGCAAGCCCGGCAGGCCCGTGCCGATGGGCGAACCGTTCCGGCCCGAGGGCGGCGTGCGCTCCCTGGAGTTCTCCGCGGACGGCCGCACCCTCGCGGTGGTGGCGGGGAACCGGACCTTGCAGCTGTGGAACCTCGGCGATCCGGACCGGCCCGTCCCCCACGGATCGCCCGTCCCCCTGCGCATCCGGTTCGCCGACCCGCTGGCGTTCAGCCCGGACGGTCGCCTGCTGGCGACGGCCGACGACGACCGCACCGTCCAGCTGTGGGACATCGGCGACCCGTCCCGTCCCCGCCCGCTCGGCGCGCCCCTCACCGGTCACAAGGGGTACGTCAACTCCCTCGTCTTCAGCCCGGACGGCCACACGCTCGCCAGCGGCAGCGCCGACGGCACCATCCGGCTGTGGAACGTGACGGACCCCGGACGTGCCGTCCTGCGGGGTGCGCCGCTCAAGGGCCATCTCGGCGCCGTCAACGTCCTCGCCTACAGCCCCGACGGGCAGACACTGGCCAGCGGCGGCGACGACAACTCGGTCCGGCTCTGGGACATGCAGGACCCCTCGAAGGCCTCGGAGCGGACGAGCCTCACGGGCCACACCGAGGCCGTCGTGTCCCTGACGTTCAGCCGGAGCGGCCGCACCCTGGCCAGCGGCGGCAACGACAGCACGGTCCGGCTCTGGAACGTCTCCGACCCCGCCAGGGCCACCGCGATCGGCCAGTCGATGAGCCCCAACACCAAGAGCGGCGGCACCTTCCTGTCGTTCCGACCGCACAGCCACATGATCGGGGTGTCGAGCGGCACCGACACCATCCGGCTGTGGAACCTGGACGTCGACGACGCCGCACGCCGCGTCTGCACGATGACCCGGGGCGTTCTGACGCCGGAGACCTGGGGCGAGTACCTCCCCCGGCTGTCCTACGACCCGCCGTGCGAGCCCTGACCGGACCGGGCCGCCCAACGGGCCCCGCAATCACCGCAGTTGAGTGATCCGAGTCACACCACGGGCTTTGCTGACGAACAGTCGGTTCCGATGGGCAAGCGCTTGTTACCCTTGGCCATAGCTCGACCGCTGGTGCATCCCCCGTCGCCAGCGGTCGAGCATTTATGTGTGCGCGTGCCCCCGCAGGTCGAGCCGCATCAGGACCCGGGGGTGGCCGGCCAGCACCGAGGTGGTGGCTGCCGCGCAGGTGAAGCCGGCGCGTTCGAAGTTCTTCCGGAGGCCTGCGTACGCCATCGTCAGGTCGACCTTGGCGTCGCCGTTGTCGAGGGGGTACGCCTCGATCGCCGGTGCGCCGTGGGCGCGGGCGAACTCGACCGCTCCGGCGATGAGGGCGTGCGAGATGCCCTGCTTCCGGTGACCGGGGCGCACCCGGACGCACCACAGCGACCAGACGGGCAGGTCGTCGACGTGCGGGATCTTGCGGTTGCGGGCGAACGAGGTGTCCGCGCGCGGGGCGACGGCGGCCCAGCCGACCGGTTCGCCGCCGTCGTAGGCGAGCACGCCGGGCGGGGGATCCTGGTGGCACAGCTCGGCGACGTACTCGCCGCGGGCCGGTCCGCGCAGCTCGTTGTTGAGCTTGGAGGGGATCCGGTAGCTCAGGCACCAGCAGACGTTCGCACCGGGCGACTTGGGCCCCAGCACGGCACGAACGTCCTCGAAGACCGTGGCCGGCCGAACGTCGATGCTCATGCGACCACGATGTCACGCGCCGCCCGGCCGCGCCGCCCGCAGCAGTCGCAGGTGGCCGATCTCCGTCACGTTCTTCATCAGTTCCGCGTTCACCCAGGCCGCCATGTGCGCGACGGTGTACCCGGGATCGTCCTGCGAGGGGAACGGCGCCGGGGCGTCCAGGTCGGCGTCGGTGAGGTCGTCCAGGACGGCCAGCCATTCCGTGCGCAGCCCGCGCAGCCAGTCGACGGCCGGTGTGCCCTCGCCGGGCCACACGACGTCCGTGCGGTCGCGGGGCGGGCGGCCCCGGGCGTGGTCGAGGGTCACGCTCCACCACCAGCCGATGTGCCAGCTCACCCAGGCGATGGTGGGGACGGGCACGGGGTCGGGCTCGGTCTCCGCCCAGTCCGGTACCCAGGTGCCGTCGGGGCCCCTGCGCATCGTCCAGCAGAGCGGCGCCGGTTCCCAGAGGAAGTCCTCCGGCTCCAGCCTCTCCAGGTGGTACTCGAACAACGACCAGGTCAACTCGTGCTGCCAGCGCAGCAGTTCCGTCCGTGAAGCGCTCATCGGACGACCCTACGCAAGAGCCCGGGCGTCCCGCGCCAGTCCCGTCCAGTCGAGGTCCCGCAGCCCCGGCTCAGCGTCGCAGCCCGACGGCAGGCGGGGCGTGGCCTGGAACCAGAGGACGGTGAGCCGGGAGCGGTACGCGACCGGGTCGTGGGCGGGGTCGAGGGCCGTGGAGTGGAACGTGCCGACGCAGGCCACGGCGGGCAGGACCTCGACGGGTCCGAGGCCGCCCGCGTACTGGTCGGGGTATTCGCGCCGGGGCGGGAGCAGGTGGACCGGCGTGCCGGGGCGGGCCCGCTCGGCGGCGCGCAGCAGGCCGCGGATCCGCAGGTCGTTCACCGGCTTGCAGGGGTAGCCCTCCAGCAGGTCGCCGTACGTCGACGTGAACCGCAGCTCGGCGAGATCCACCGAGCGGCCGGAGGCCAGGACGAGGCGGGCGAGCGCCAGGGCCGGCGTTCTGACGTGCTGCTGCATGGGGGTCTTTCGGTGTTCATGGACGGGGCCCGGCTCATGGCCGGTGCCCCGTCAGCCGTGCCGCCGAGGCGATCGTCGCCCGGGCCTCCCGTTCGGACAGGCCGGTGGTGAGCGCCGCCTCGACCAGGGGATCCACGAGCGCGGGGCCGATGCCGTCCTCGTAGGCCCGGCAGGCCGCCCAGAACAGCCGGGTGTTGCGCTGGCCCTCGTGCGCGGCGAGGACGAACTGGACCAGGCCCTGGCCGTGTCCGCCGGTCGTCGGGGGCGCGGGGTGGTGGGTGCGGGGCGGCGGCAGGAGCAGGCGCAGGAGGGAGCGCGGGCAGGGCGCGGGGGCCAGGTGCGCGGTCCCCGGGGCCGCGGCGTACACGCCCTGGCCGGTGCGGGAGCCGGGGCCGACGAGGTAGCCGCCGGCGCCCCGGATGTCGATGCCGGGCGCGAGGCGGCCCGCCGAGTTCGGGACGACGACGTCGGGCGGGCCGCTCAGCCAGAGGTGGCGGCCGCCGGACGGGGTCACGACGACCACCGTCGGCGGGATGGTGAACAGATGCCGCAGCGCCAGCTCGCGCAGGGCGGCCGAGGAGTCCGTGCCGGTCTTCACGTCCAGGTCGATGCCGATCAGATGGTGCGGGGGCAGGCCGCAGGCGATGCCGTAGCCGGTCGCCCAGGGCGCCGCGGCGAACAGTTCGCGGATGCGGGCCGGGTCGCTGGAGGCGTCGTAGACCCCGTGGCCGAGCCGGCCGCACTCGCCGTGGCAGGGGGAGGGCTCGTGGTCGTCACGGTGCGGGGAACGCAGTGCCGGGAGCTTGGTGCGGGACAGGGGGAGGACGGCCAGTCCGCGTTCGGCGGCTGACAGGGCGTGTGCGAGGGCCAGCGTCGTGGCCTGCCGGTCGGTGGTGGCCATGCTCCTAGTTTCGTACGTACGTTCGAAAAAGGAAAGAGGGAGCGGGCGTGACGCGCCGGGGGGCAGAGCCGGACGGGAAAACCGCGGGAATGCTTCGGCCCTTGCGGCACCTGGGTTCGAACGCCCCCTTTCGCTCCCGTCCGGGACGGAAGTGACGCAAAGGGGTTTATCGACTTGTCCTCACGCTTGCGTGCGAATGGTGGCTTCCGGGGTGGTTCGCCGGGGATTCGGTGGGCAACTCTGGACTCGCGACGTCGCACACCGCGCCGGGTGGTCGGCCGACTTCCCTGGTGACAGCAGTACTTCTGAAGTCCTGGAGGGACAACAACATGGCACGTACCCGTTCCGGCCGCGTCATCGCCGCCGTCTCCGCACTGCCGCTCGCGGCCGCTCTCTTCGCCGGTGTCGCGGCGGCGGACAACGGCTCCTTCGCGGACAACGGATCGATCGCGTCCGTCACGGAGGCCGAGCAGGGCAACCTCGGCAGCGGCGTCGGCGGCGACAACTTCGGCACCGTGGCCACCACCCAGCAGCAGGCCCTCGGCGAGGGTGCCACGAACCAGAGCAACACCGCCCAGGTCAACGGCTCGGAGCCCACGGCCGTCAACCAGGGCAACGCCAACACCGCCGTCACCTTCGCCCCCCTGTGGTGAGCTGAGCGGGCCGGTGTACCGACCACCGGCCCGCGTCCTGTGTGGTGTGCTTCGTTCGTGAGGGTGACATGCGCCTGTGCGGCGGTACTCCGGTACCGCCGCACAGGCGTTTTCGCGGCTGCGGGGTCTTGACGGTGTCATGTATCTGACGGACAGTCAGAAACTGTGAGTGGTGACCCGGAGATCCACGAGGAGCACGAGGGGTTCGAGGCGCGCCTGAAGGCCTACGAGGGCCGCCCGGCCGCCGCCACCGGGACCGGCCGGGACCCCGTCAACGAGCCGATGATCAGGCACTGGTGCGAGGCCATGGGCGACACCAACCCGGCGTACACGGGCCCGGACGCCATCGCTCCCCCCACGATGCTCCAGGCGTGGACCATGGCCGGCCTCTCCCGCCGTCCCGAACGCACGGCGGCCTACGACGAGCTGCTCGGCCTGCTCGACGCGACGGGTCACGACGCGGTCGTCGCCACCGACTGCGAGCAGGAGTACCTCCGCCCGCTGCGCCCCGGGGACGAGATCACCTTCGACTCGGTGATCGAGTCGGTGTCCGGCCGCAAGACCACGAAGCTCGGGACCGGCTACTTCGTCACCACCCGCACGGACGTCAGGGTGGGCGGCGAACTCGCCGGCACGCACCGCTTCCGCATCCTCAAGTACGCCCCCGCACGCCGGCCGAGGAAGCGGAAGGAGCCGGAGGAGCCGGAGACGCGGAAGGAGCCGGAGGGGCGCCGCCCCCGCCCGGTCGTCAACCGCGACAACGCCGGCTTCTGGGAGGGCGTGGCGCGCCACGAGCTGCTGATCCAGCGCTGCACCGGCTGCGGAACCCTGCGTTTCCCCTGGCTGCCGGGGTGCAACGGCTGCGGCTCCCCGGACTGGGAGACGGTCGAGGCGAGCGGCGAGGGCTCGGTCTACTCGTACGTCGTCATGCACCACCCGTCCTTCCCGGCCTTCGAGCCTCCTTACGCGGTCGGGCTGATCGAGCTCGCCGAAGGCGTGCGGATCATCAGCAACGTGGTCGGGGTGCCGTACGACAAGGTGCGGGTCGGCATGCCGGTGCGGCTGGAGTTCCGGCGGTACGACGACGAGCTGGTGCTGCCGGTCTTCCAAGGGGTGACACCGTGAACGCCGGCGACCGCCTCCCGCCCCTGGAGATCCCCGTCACCCGCACCCTGATCGTCGCCGGGGCGATCGCCTCCCGGGACTACCAGGACGTGCACCACGACCCGGAGCTGGCCCGGCAGAAGGGCTCCCCCGACATCTTCATGAACATCCTGACGACCAACGGCCTGGTCGGGCGGTACGTCACCGACCACTTCGGCCCCCGGGCCGAGCTGCGCCGGGTGGCGATCCGGCTCGGCGCTCCCAACCACCCCGGCGACACGATGGTGCTGACGGGCACGGTCGAGGAGGTCGACGGGGACATGGTGACGGTCCGGGTCGTCGGCGCGAACGGCATCGGCAAGCACGTCACGGGCACGGTGACGGTGACGGTGAGGGTTCCGGCATGAGCCTGAGAGGACGGGACGGTCTCGGAGGGCGCGCCGCCATCACCGGCATCGGGGCCACCGAGTTCTCCAAGGACTCGGGCCGCAGCGAACTGCGGCTGGCCGTCGAGGCGGTGCGGGCGGCCCTGGACGACGCGGGCCTCACCCCGGCCGACGTGGACGGGATGGTCACGTTCACCATGGACACCAGCCCCGAGATCACCGTCGCCCAGGCGGCCGGCATCGGCGAGCTCTCATTCTTCTCCCGGATCCACTACGGCGGCGGCGCGGCCTGCGCCACCGTCCAGCAGGCGGCCCTGGCGATCACCGCGGGCGTGGCGGACGTGGTCGTCTGCTACCGGGCGTTCAACGAGCGCTCGGGCCGCCGCTTCGGCTCCGGGGTGCGGCACCGGGAGCCGTCGGCGGAGGGCGCGGCGCTCGGCTGGGCGCTGCCGTTCGGCCTGCTCACCCCGGCCTCGTGGGCGGCGATGGCGGCCCAGCGCTACCTCCACACCCACGGCCTGACCCCGGAGGCCTTCGGGCACGTGGCCGTCGTCGGCCGCAGGCACGCGGCGACCAACCCGGCGGCGTACTTCCACGGCCGGCCCATCACCCTGGCCGACCATGCCGCGTCCCGCTGGATCGTCGAGCCGCTGCGGCTGCTGGACTGCTGCCAGGAGACGGACGGCGGGCAGGCGCTCGTCGTCACGTCCCTGGAGCGGGCCCGCGATCTGCCGCACCCGCCCGCCGTGATCGCGGCGGCCGCCCAGGGCGCGGGGCGCGCGCAGGAGCAGATGACCAGCTTCTACCGCGACGACTTGACCGGTCTGCCCGAGACGGCGGTGGTGGCCCGGCAGCTGTGGCGGACCTCGGGACTCGCGCCGGCCGACCTCGACGCGGGGATCCTCTACGACCACTTCACGCCGTTCGTGCTGATGCAGCTGGAGGAGTTCGGCTTCTGCGGCCCCGGCGAGGCGCCGGACTTCGTGGCCGAGGAGCGCCTGCCGCTCAACACCCACGGCGGCCAGCTGGGAGAGGCGTACCTGCACGGGATGAACGGGGTGGCGGAGGCCGTCCGGCAGATCAGGGGGACGGCGGTGAACCAGATACCCGGTGCCGAGCGGGTCCTGGTGACCGCGGGGACGGGCGTGCCCACGTCGGGACTCGTACTGACCGCCGACCCTCAGGGGTGAACCCGCAGTACCCCGGGTCCTCCGCTCCACCTACAGGAGGTGCAGCGGGCCCTACCCCTACAACCTGAGGGGGACCCCGCTTCGGGACCTGCGGCCGATCCGCTGACGGCGGCCCCGCTCATAGCGTTGAGTCATGACCACACTCGTCTGCACCAGCGCGTCGAAGGCCGCTGCACCGGCGGCGCAGACCCTTCCGTACCCGTCGTTCTCGTCGTACGTCAGGGCCCGACAGCCGGTGCTGCTGCGTACCGCCCGCTCGCTCACCGGCAACCCGAGTGACGCTGAGGACCTGTTGCAGACCGCGCTCACCAAGACGTACGTCGCCTGGGAGCGTATCGAGGACCACCGCGCCCTCGACGGCTATGTGCGCCGAGCGCTGCTGAACACGCGGACGTCGCAGTGGCGCAAGCGCAAGGTCGACGAGTTCGCCTGCGACGAGCTGCCCGAGCCGGAGCCGGTGCCCGGTGGCGACGACCCCGCCGAGCAGCAGGCGCTGCGCGACGCGATGTGGCGGGCGATCATGCGGCTGCCGGCCCGGCAGCGGGCGATGGTGGTCCTCAGGTACTACGAGGACCTGAGCGAGGCCCAGACGGCCCAGGTGCTCGGTGTCTCGGTGGGCACGGTGAAGTCGGCCGTCTCCCGTGCGCTCGGCAAGCTACGCGAGGACGCTGAGCTGGGGCTTGTGCGTCAGTGAGCGGACGTGTCGGTCGCCGCTGAGCGGTTCCGTCGGCAGCCGTGACGTGATCGATCACCCGGTCCTAGTGACATACCGCGCGGTATGTGAGCAGAATCAGCGCAGCCCTTACCACCGCGCAGGCAATGTCGCCCCGGGAGGACGCCGTGCTGAGCACCATGCAGGACGTACCGCTGCTGATCTCGAGGATCCTGACCCACGGGTCGACGATCCACGGGACATCACAGGTGACCACCTGGACCGGTGACGACGAGCCGCACCGCCGCTCCTTCGCCGAGATCGGCGCCCGCGCGGCCCAGCTCGCACACGCCCTGCGCGAGGACCTCGGCGTCGCCGCCGACGACCGGGTCGCCACCCTGATGTGGAACAACGCGGAGCATGTGGAGGCCTACTTCGCGATCCCCTCCATGGGCGCGGTCCTCCACACCCTGAACCTCCGGCTCCCGCCCGAGCAGCTGGCCTGGATCGTCAACCACGCCGCCGACCGCGTGATCATCGCCAACGGTTCGCTGCTCCCCCTGCTCGCCCCGCTGCTCCCGCACCTGAAGACGGTCGAGCACGTGGTCGTCTCCGGCCCCGGGGACCGCTCCCTGCTCGCGGACGCGACCGCGCGGGTCCACGACTACGACGACCTGATCGCCGGGAAGCCCGCCTCGTACGACTGGCCGCAGCTGGACGAACGCCAGGCCGCCGCCATGTGCTACACCTCCGGCACCACCGGCGACCCCAAGGGCGTGGTCTACAGCCACCGCTCCATCTATCTGCACTCCATGCAGGTCAACATGGCCCAGTCGATGGGCCTCACCGACCAGGACACCTCCCTGGTCGTCGTGCCTCAATTCCACGTGAATGCGTGGGGGCTGCCGCACGCGACCTTCATGACCGGCGTGAACCTGCTGATGCCGGACCGCTTCCTCCAGCCGGCCCCGCTCGCCGCGATGATCGAGAGCGAGAAGCCGACCCACGCGGCGGCCGTCCCGACCATCTGGCAGGGCCTGCTCGCCGAGCTGACCGCGCACCCCCGCGAGGTCTCCTCCCTCACCCAGGTCACCATCGGCGGCTCGGCCTGCCCGCCGTCCCTCATGGAGGCCTTCGACAAGCTGGGCATGCGGGTCTGCCACGCCTGGGGCATGACGGAGACGTCCCCGCTCGGCACGATCGCCCGTCCCCCGGCCGGTGTGGTCGGCACGGAGGAGGAGTTCGCCTACCGCCTCACCCAGGGTCGTTTCCCGGCCGGCGTCGAGGCCCGGCTGACCGGCCCGGGCGGCGAGCGCCTCCCCTGGGACGGCGAGTCGGCCGGTGAGCTGGAGGTGCGCGGCCCGTGGATCGCCGGCGCCTACTACAACGGCCCGGGCGCCGACCCCCTGCGCCCCGCCGACAAGTTCAGCGAGGACGGCTGGCTCAAGACGGGCGACGTGGGGACGATCTCCCCCGACGGCTACCTCACCCTGACCGACCGGGCCAAGGACGTCATCAAGTCCGGCGGCGAGTGGATCTCGTCGGTGGAGCTGGAGAACGCGCTGATGTCCCACCCGGACGTCGCCGAGGCGGCCGTCGTCGCCGTCCCCGACGAGAAGTGGGGCGAGCGCCCCCTGGCCACGGTCGTCCTCAAGGAGGGCGCCACCGCCACCTTCGAAACCCTGCGCGCCTTCCTCGCCGAGGAGGGCAGCATCGCCAAGTGGCAGCTCCCGGAGCGCTGGACGGTCATCGAGGCGGTTCCGAAGACGAGCGTCGGCAAGTTCGACAAGAAGGTGCTGCGCAGGCGGTACGCGGAGGGGGAGCTGGACGTCACCCGGCTCTGACCCCGCGCCCGCCCGGGCCTGACCGCCGTCACCGTCGTACGGCGGTCAGCCCCCACCCCAGCACCAGCCAAACCGCCGCCACCCCGCACACCCCGCCCCAGCCGAAGTGGCTGAAGGCGAACCCGGCGAGGGCCGAGGCGCCCGCGCCGCCCGCGAAACCGGCGACCACATAGGCGGTGTTGGCGGTGGCCGGGGTGGACGTGGCGGTCAGGGCGAGGGTCTGGTTGGCGACGTGCGACGCCACCAGCGCCGCGTGGATCAGCACCGCGGCGGCGAAGAGCGCGCCCAGCGTGTGCCCGCCCAGCCAGAACAGCGGCACGGACACGGCGGCGAGCAGATACGCGGACCGCACGACTCGCGCCGCCCCGAACCGGTCCACGAGCCCGCCGGCCAGCGGTGCCACCGCACTCGCAGTCAGCCCGAAGAGCCCGAAGAGCCCGGCCGTCGCGGTGGACAGCCCGTACTCCGGCCCGGTCAGCAGCAGGGCGAGCGAGGTCCACAGCGCGCTCCACGCCCCGAACATCCCGGCCTGGCGCAGGCAGGCGCGCCACAGGTCGGGCGAGTGGCGCAGCACCGAGGGCAGCGCGGCGAGCCCGGCGAACAGCGGGCCTTCCCGCCGCCGCTGCGACGGCAGGACGAGGGCGGTCGCGAGCCCCAGCACGAGGGTGAGTACGGCCGAGCCCGCGAACACCCACCGCCAGCCGAAGGCCTGCCCGGCCAGTCCGCCCAGCACCCGGGCCGCCACGATGCCGGCGAACAGGCCCGCGATGACGGCCGCGACATGGCGGCCACGCCGCTCGGCCGGGGCGCGTTCGGCGACCAGCGGGACGAGCAGCTGCGGGATGACGGTCGCGGCCGAGGCGACGAACACGGCGACCGCGAGGGCGGTGATCCCCGGGGCGGCCGCACTGGCGGCCAGCGCGGCGGTGGTGACGAGCGTGAGCCCGCCGACCAGCCGGCGCCGGTTCACGCTGTCGCCGAGCGGGGCGAAGAACAGCAGGCCGACCGCGTAGCCGAGCTGTGCGACCGAGGCGATCCAGGCGACGGCCGAGGGTGCCGAGCCGAAGTCGCGGGCCATGAGCGAGAGCAGCGGGGCGGCGAGGTAGATGTTGGCGGCGGTGACCGCGCTGCACACGGCGATCAGGGTGAGGAAGAGACCGGGGGCGGGCGTACGCGCCTGCCGCACGGGGGCCGTACCGGCCCGGGGGGACGTGGTCGTGCTCGTGGACGCTGACGGCATGGAAGGAGGACTCCTCGGAGTCGGCTCTAACAACTAACTGGTTGGTTGGACAATGGGGCAACAGTGTGGGCCGCTCTGCGATTCCCTGTCAACCAAACAGTTGGTTACCGTTGCGCGCTACCCTCTCTCCCATGGCAGCAAGGGACCCCGAGGCCACCAAGGCCCGGATCTTCGAGGCGGCGGTCGCCGAGTTCGCCCGGCACGGCATCGCCGGTGCCCGCATCGACCGCATCGCCGCCGAGGCGAAGGCCAACAAGCAGTTGATCTACGCCTACTTCGGCAACAAGGCGGAGCTGTTCGCGATCGTCCTCGAGAAGAAGATGCTCCACCTCGCCGAGGCCGTCCCCGTCGACCCGGACGACATCGAGGGCTGGGTCGACCGCCTGATGGACTACCACGCCGCCCACCCGGAGCTGCTGCGCCTGCTCTTCTGGGAGGGCCTGGAGTACGGCAGCGACGAACTGCCCCACGAGTCCGACCGTCAGGAGCACTACGCCCGCAAGGTCGCCGCCCTCCAGGACGGTCAGGACCGAGGGGTCGTCACCGACGCCATCCCGGCGGCCGACCTGCTGTTCCTGCTGACTGCCCTGGCCAACTGGACCGTGGTCGTGCCGCAGATGCGGCGCATCCTGGTCGGGGGCGAGGACCCCGACCGGGACCGCCTGCGCACGTCGGTCAAGGAGGCGGCGCGGCGCCTCACCGCCCGATAAGGCCCGCTGGTTCGTCTAGTTGGTCCTAGTTGGTGCCGATCCGGGTCAGCAGTTCGACGATCCGGGTCTGCACCTCGCCACTGGTGGACCGCTCCGCGAGGAACAGCACCGTCTCGCCCGAGGCCAGCCGCGGCAGGTCGGCCTGGTCGACGGCGGCCGTGTAGACGACGAGCGGGGTGCGGTTGAGCTGCCCGTTCGCGCGCAGCCAGTCCACGATGCCGGCCTGCCGCCGGTGCACCTGCATCAGGTCCATCACGACCAGGTTCGGCCGGAACTGTCCCGCCAGCGTCACCGCGTCCGCGTCACTCGCCGCCCGCGCGACCTGCATCCCACGCCGCTCCAGCGTCGCCGTCAGCGCGAGCGCGATCTCCGCGTGCTCCTCGATCAGCAGTACGCGCGGCGGGTGCTGCTCACTGTCGCGCGGTGCCAGCGCCTTCAGCAGGACGGCGGGATCGGCACCGTACGCCGCGTCCCGCGAGGCCTGCCCGAGTCCGGCCGTGACCAGGACGGGCACCTCGGCGGCGACGGCGGCCTGCCGCAGCGACTGCAACGCCGTACGCGTGATCGGCCCGGTCAGCGGGTCGACGAACAGCGCCGCGGGGAAGGCCGCGATCTGCGCGTCGACCTCCTCCCGCGAGTTCACGATCACGGGCCGGTAGCCGCGGTCGCTCAGCGCCTGCTGGGTGCTGACGTCCGGCGCCGGCCACACCAGCAGCCGCCGCGGGTTGTCCAGCGGCTCCGGCGGCAGCTCGTCGTCCATCGGCTGCGGCAGCGGTGGATCGGCCACCTCGACGGCACCGCCGGGCCCGTCCAGCGGCTCCGGCCCCTCGGCGGCGTTCTCGTCCGGCGCGCCTATGGCGTACGAGCGCCCGCCGCCCTCGGTCATCTGCGCGAGCCGCGACTGACCGGCCAGGGACGGCTGCGCCGGGACGGGCGCGGGGGCCGGGGCGGTGCCGTGCGCGGTGCCGTGCGCGGGAGTCGGCTCGGCCGCCGGATGCGGGCGCGCGGCCTGCTCCGGGCGGGGCGCCGGTTCCTGGCGGGGGGCCTGTTCGGTCCGGCCGGCCTGTTCCGTCCGCGTGGCCGGGTCGGGCGGCGTGCCGAGCTTGCGGCGCCGGCCCGATCCGCCCGACTGGTGCGGGGGCGGCGTCGCCGACGACTGGGGCGCGGGCGCGCCCGGCGCCTGCGGTACGGAACCGGCCGAGGGATGCGCGGCGGGCATGCCCGACGGCTGCTGCACCTGAGCCGCCTGCCGGTTGAACGGCACGCCCTGACCCAGCGTCCGCACGCTGATCGCCCGCCCCTGCGTGGAATTCGGGTCGACGGGTGAGGCCGCCTCCGCGGGCAACGGCTGAGCCGCCCGTTGCGCCTGCGCCGCGCCCTCCGGTGGCAGCGGGGTGCCGGGGGCCGGGGTGTGGGTCTGCGGAGCCTGGGCCGGGGCCGCGGGGGTGCCGTTCGGGGGCACGGGGTGGGCGGTTCCGTCGGGGGCTACGGGCTGTGCCGCGCCGTTCGGAGGAACGGCCTGTGCCGCGCCGTTCGGGGGTACGGCGACACCGGCCCCCGAGCTGTCGTCGGCGGCGGGCCAGGGCTGTGGCCGGGGGGCGGTGGTGGCTTGGACCGGGACCGGGGCTCCGGGGGCGGTGGTGCCCTGGGCAGGGGTGCCCTGTCCGGGGGCGGCCTCGGCGGGGAGCGGTTGACCGGCGGAGGACTGCTGCTCCGGCGTGGCGACGCCCTGCTGCGGCAACGGCTGTGCGCCGTAGGGCTGGTGCGGGGACGCGGGCTGAAGCACCTGACCCGGGAGGGCCGCCGCCTGCACGCTGTGCCCGAGACCACCCGGGGCGGGCACGGACACGCCCTGCGGCGGTACGGCCGTACCGGGCGCTGCCTGGCCTACGGCCGGTCCGGCCCGGCCCGCCGGAAACTGACCGGTGACGTCCTGCTGTGCGGGAATCCCCTGCTCGGAACCGGGCACGGAGCCTGCCGGGGCGAGACCCGGCTGGCCGGCACCGCCCTGCGCAGGGACCTGCTGTCCAGCCGCCCCCGGCACGGGCGAACCGGCCACCGCGCCCGCCGTGCCCGGCGCCTGCACTCCGGCCCCGTCCGTCGGCTGCGCGCCCGCGGCCCGCCGCCGACGCCCGGTCGGCGCACTCGTGGGATGCGGCTGGGGCGGGGTGTGATCGGCGCTCTGGTCGTGCGGAACGGCGTCGTGCCGGCCCTCCTCGGCCACCCCGCCACCGGAGCCGGCCGAACCGGGAACCGCCACGGCTCCGTGCCCTTGGCCGGGCAGCTGCCCAGGCCCGGGCACCTGCTCGTGGCCGGGCACACCACTCGGCGCGACCTGCTGCCCCTGGGCGGCCCGGGCCTGGTCCGCCTCGGCCGGCGGCAGGGCGAACACCGGACGCGGCCCCGCCGCCTCCTGCGCAGCCGCCCGCTCGGCGGCGGCAGCCAGCGCCCGCCGCCGACGCCCGGTCGGCTGCGAAACCTGACCTTGTCCCTGACCCTGGCCCTGGGCCGCATCGGCGGACCCCGCGGCGGCCTCACCGGACGACGCGGGCAGGGCGGGCGGCAGCGCGTGCTGCTCGCCGGGTTCACGGCGGGCCCGCCGGCCGGACGGCGCGGGCACGCCCTGCGGCGGAACGGTCCCGCCCAGCCCCGTACCCGAGGCGGCGGTCCCCGCCGCATGCTCGGCGGCCGTGACGACGGCCCCTTCGGCGACGCCCTGGACGGCACCCCCGACGGGCAGGGCCGCAGCCGCGGCGGCGTCCTCGGCCGCCCGCCGCCGACGCCCGGTGCCGCCCGACACGGCCGCGCCCTCACCGGACGCCTGCGCGGGAAGGGCAGCCGGTTCCCCGGCGGCCCGCCTCCGGCGCCGCCCGGTGGGCGCGGCCCCCTCGGCAGCGGGCCCACCGGACCCACCGGCCCCGTCGCCGTCAGCCGGAACGTCACCGTCCAGGAAGGCATCGGTGGTGGCCCGCCGCGCCCGGCGCCGCCCCCCACCGGAGGTCTGCCCACCGGAGGTCTGCTCACCGTCGGCAGCGGGCAGCAGTGCCTCGTCGACCGCCTCGGCGGCGGCATCCGCGGCGACGGCCCCGGCCCCGCCCCCGATCGGCACTTCGAGGACGTACGCGTTACCGCTCATCCCCGGCACCTCATGCGTCTGGAGCACGCCGCCGTGAGCCCGGACGATCCCGCGGACGATGGGCTCGTGCACGGTGTCGCCGCCGGCGTACGGCCCGCGCACCTCGATGCGTACGACCTCACCGCGCTGCGCCGCCGCCACCACGACGGTGTTGTCCATGTAACCGCCCGCCGACACGGGCGTGTTGCCGGTCGCGTCGACCCCCGCCACGTCCGCGACCAGGTGGGCGAGGGCGGTGGCGAGCAGCCGGGGATCGACCTCGGCCTCGATGGGCGGCGCGTGCACGGCGAACTGCACCCGCCCGGGCCCGATGAGCTCGACGGCCCCGTCGACACCGGCGGCGACGACGGCGTCCAGCATCACCTTCGTACGGGAGATGCCCTCGCTGCCCGCGTCGAGCCGCTGGTAGCCGAGGACGTTGTCGATGAGCGTCGTGATACGCGAATAGCCGGCGGACAGGTGGTGCAGCACCTGGTTGGCCTCGGGCCACAGCTGCCCGGCGTCGTCCGCGGCCAGCGCGGCCAGCTCGCGCCGCAGCTCCTCCAGCGGCCCGCGCAGCGACCGCCCGAGCAGGGTCAGCAACTGCTCGTGCCGCGCGGCGAGCGCCTCGTACCGGTCCTTCTCGCGCTCCCCGAGGGCGGCGTACCGGTCCTCGTTCGCGCCGAGTTCCTCGGCGTGCCGCTCGCGCAGCTCCTCCAGCTCGGTGACGTGCTGCTGGCGCAGCGCGGTCAGCTCGGAGGCGTGCTCCTCGGCGATCCGCTCCAGCTCTTCCGCGTGGCGCTTCTCCGCCGCCTCCTTCTCCTCGACGACGGCGTCGTACGGCCGCCGGTCGGTGAAGGTCATGACGGCGCCGACGAGCTGATCGCCGTCCCGCACGGGCGCGGTCGTCAGATCGACCGGCACCTTGCCGCCGTCCTTGGCGTACAGCACCTGCCCGCGCACCCGGTGCTTGCGCCCGGAGCGCAGGGTGTCGGCGAGCGGCGACTCCTCGTACGGGAAGGGCGATCCGTCGGCCCGCGAGTGCAGCACGAGATCGTGCAGTGGGCGGCCGCCGAGATCGCTGGCCCGGAAACCCAGTATCTGAGCGGCGGCCGGATTGACGAGCACGATGCGCCCGTCGGTGTCGGTCCCGACGACGCCCTCGGCCGCGGCCCGCAGAATCATCTCGGTCTGCCGCTGCGACCGGGCGAGCTCGGCCTCGGTGTCCACGGTCCCGGACAGGTCGCGCACGACGAGCATGAGCAACTCGTCGCCGGTGTAGCCGTAACCGTCGTAGGCCTGCTGCCCGTTCTCCAGATTCGCACTGGTGACCTCGACGGGGAACTCGGTCCCGTCCGTCCTGCGCGCGATCATCCGGGTCGGCTTGGTCCGGGCATGCGGATCGAGGTGCTCCGGCCGCCGCATGGACCCCGGGATGAGCTTGGAGTCGAACTGCGGCAGCAGATCGAGCAGCCCGCGCCCCACCAGAGCGGTCCCCGGCGTCTCGAAGGCCTCCAGGGCGATGGTGTTCGCGTTGACGACCGTCCCGTTGGCATTGACCAGCACCAACGCGTCGGGGAGGGCGTCCAGTATGGCTGCGAGGCGAGCAGCGCCTCGGGATGGCCTGCTGCTCACGAGACGCTTCCTCCCTGTTACCGCACCTTGCCGACCGCTCGGGCCATCTTGCCAACCGTCCCGCGGCGTGTCACGCGAGGGAGTCTAAGGGCTGCGGTTGCGCTCGCGACGCCGGATGAGTGCGAGGTCGCACGAGGAAGTGACCCCGAACTGACGACCGAGTAACCGTCAAACGCCCGCCCTCCTGCAACGACGTCGCGGGACCTTCGCGGGACCTTTACGAGGGCAGTGTTTCTGTACCTTTTTGCCCGGGTGGCCGAATGGGGCCGTGAGGTGGCCGGATAGGGGCACGAGCGGCGACACGGGGTGAAACCGCCACGGGCTTCCCTCAGAGGCGCTTGCCGGACCGCATGTCCGGCAGCAGCGGCACGAGCCGGTCCCAGCGGGCGATCGCGCAGCCGTCACGCCGGTCGTACCTGGCGTCGACGGGCCGTCCGGACCAGGTGCCGGTGACATGCGCGGTGGCCGGCCCGCCGTACTGCATGGTGCAGAAGCCGCCTGCCGGGGCGGGTGCGAAGACGTCCCTGCCCCACCGCGTGTCCCGCTTCAGGGCGGCACAGGCTCCGCGCGGGTCGGGGTGGCTGCCGCCGTCGGGTTCGCAGTACAGCTCGTACGTCCCGTCGAGGTCACCGCCCGCGTTCCGCACGGTGACGGTGAGGTGGTCCCGGTCCGGGCCCTGGCCTCCCGCGAGCCCGGCCGGGGACGGGGCGGCCTGGGCGTACGAGGCCGGGGACACCGCGGTCAGCGACCCGAAGGCGGCGACGGACGCGGCGGCACCGACGACGAGACGCCGCAGACCGGGACGAGCGGTGGTCCAGGAGGTTCGGGAGGTCGGAGAGATCGGAGAGGTCCGGGAGGTGAGGGGACTCCGGGACGCGTTTCCGGGGGCAGCCCGGCGAATGGCATGCAACATGGCCTGACTAACGCGGCGCGGCCCGGTACGTTGCGCGCCGGTCCGAGGCGCCGCACGACTGCACCGCACACCCCGCGACCCCACACCCTCGCGCACTCCCTGGTGCCGGCGGTACCGGCCGGACAAGGCCTTTGCCCTGCGACCTTCCGGCCTAGTACCGTGGGGGTCGATTGGTGACAGCACGCTCGACTGTGTCATCATCGGCACGCACCGACTCGCGCTCGCGCGGGAGGATGTGCCTGGAGGCGTCGCCTAGTCCGGTCTATGGCGCCGCACTGCTAATGCGGTTTGGGCCTTAAAGCCCATCGAGGGTTCAAATCCCTCCGCCTCCGCACTCTGACCAGGGAGTTCGGCCCCACGTGGCTGGACTCCCTGAGTCGCGTTCGAGGCCCTTGTCCGACGCCGGCGCCGAGGCGCTGCTCAGCCTCGGCCGGCCCCGAACAGTCCCTCGACGATCCGCCGCAGTACCGCCTCCTCCTTCTCCCGCTCGCCGGCGGCTTCCGTCCGCTCGTACTCGGTGAGCGCGAGGCCGGCGAGCGTGAACTCCTCCGTCAGCGCCCGCACCGCTCCGAGCAGCTCCTCCACGCCGAGTCCGCGCGGCTCGGGCGTGCCGACGGCCGGGAACACCTGCGGGTCGAGGACGTCGAGGTCGATGTGGAGGTACACCGCCTCGGCGCCGGTGGCGCGCACGGCGGCCAGGAGCGGCCCTGGTTCCGTCAGGTCCTCGACGCCGAGGTGCCGTATGCCGCGGCGCTCGACGAGGTCCTGTTCGCCCGGGTCCAGTGACCGCGCACCCGCCAGGACCACGCGGTCGGCCGACAGGCTCCGCGCCGGCCGCAGGCCCTCCGGCCCGTCGCCGATGAGTGCGCGCAGCACCATGCCGTGGAAGGCCCCGGAAGGTGACGAGTCCGGAGTGTTCAGGTCTCCGTGCGCGTCGAACCACACCAGCGCCAGCCGGTCCCCGAACGCGGAGAGCGCGGCCTCGACCGGTGCGAGGTCGACCGCGCAGTCGCCGCCGACGGTCACGGTCCGCTCGCCCGGCGGAACCTCGGCCAGTGCCGCGCGCACCGCCGGCAGATGGCGCTCCAGCACATCGGCGTTCCGTACGCCGCCCCGCGCGTTCCCGGCGTTGTCGTCGAGCGTCACCGTGCGCCGCCGACCTGCGGGTATCAGCTCGGCGAGCCAGGCAGCCCCGCTGGGCAACCGGCGGGCCGTAGGGGCACCCGACCCCTGCCACTGCGCCACCTCGAGCACGACCGGACCGCGCATGACCGCTCCCTTCCCCACTCCGCTCCGCACCTGGTCGCGAAGCCCCATCTGAGGCCATTTCCGCAGGTCACAAGCGGTATGGCAAACGGATTTCACATGGCGGCGGCAGTCATGTAATGTTCTTCCTGTCGCCGCGAGCGCGCCGGAAGGCCCGGGAGCGGCGAAAAAACAGAACAGGCACTCGTAGCTTAACGGATAGAGCATCTGACTACGGATCAGAAGGTTGCAGGTTCGAATCCTGCCGAGTGCGCACAGAGCAGAGGCCCCGGAGAGATCCGGGGCCTCTGGCGTTTCAGGCGCGGACAGCGGCGAAGCACAGCAACGGCTGATGTACGTCCCCCACGTCTTCAGCCGGCGGCCTTGGCGATGATGCGGTCCATCTCCTCGCGGCCGAAGGCCCGCAGGGTCGTGGTACGGACGTTGCCCACCCCGCCCAGCTGAAGGAGCGCCGCGGTGGCGGTTTCGTCGTCCGGTGCCTCGACGAGGGCCACGAGGTCGTACGGACCGACGGTCCAGTAGACGTTCAGGAGCTTCGCCCCGATCTTCTGCACCGCTGAACCGAAGGCCTCGGCACGCTTCGCGGTGTCCTTGTAGTTTCGGATCCCTTGATCGGTCCAGTTCAGCAACGTGACATACGTCGGCATGGTCTTTCGCCTTCATGAGGGAACACATCGCGCACCCCATCCTGGATGCCATGGGGGAAACCCGCACAAGGTGCGCACCTGAACGAGTAATACGAGCGATGACAAGTTGTTGATAACGGAACCTTCAGGACTGCCTGGCTGGGATCAACGCCGAGTAGCGCGTACGGAGTCGGCGTGCCCAACCTGGAAAGAGACAGCTGAAGAAGGGCGAACGATCATGAGAGTCCAGCGTGCAATTCTTACCCGTGTGACCTGCACGGCGACGCTGGTGGTCGTCGGCCTCGCGGGCGGTGTGACGACGCAGGACTCGAACGGCATCGAGGACCTCCCTGCGAACGAGATTATGGAGAAGGCCGCTGACGCGACCAAGAGCGCGGACTCCCTTCGGCTGAAGGGAACGACGACGAGCGGCCCGGATGAGGTCCTGGTAGACCTCGCTCTGAACGAGGACGGTGATTGCAAGGGCACCATCGGCCCTCGGGAAAACGTGACTGCGGAGATCATCAAAGTCGGCGATGCCGCGTATCTCAAAGGAGATGAGACCTTCTGGAAGGAGATGGAATCCGGGAGCGATGAGGTCGACCTTCTCGCGGATCAGTGGCTGAAAGTGTCCGCCCAGTCTGAGGGATTCGAAGACCTGGCCGAGCTGTGTGATGCCGACCGTCTGCTCCAGGACATTCCCGATCACCCTGACCCCGGGCTGACCAAAGGCAAGATCCACGACGTCAATGACCAGCCTGCAATTCCGGTTGTGAGAAAGGATGACGGCGTCACCAGCACCGTGGATGTCGCGACGGAGGGTGAGCCCTACATTCTGAGGCTCAGTCGGACCGGAGGAGACGAGCCCGCGGATTTGGTGATGAGCGACTACAACAAGCCCGTCAATGCTGAGGCGCCGCCCGCCGAGGACGTTCTCGACATCGAGGATCTTCAGTGAGTCACCGCCGGCGCCCTTCCCGCCTCGCGGGGTGCATCCCTTGATGGAACGAAAGGCAGACATGATGCCGCTCTACCTGTCGAGGTTCAGCTACACACCGGAGACCTGGGCGAGGCTGATCGGCCGCCCGGAGGACCGTGCGCAGGCCGCTCAGTCGTACATCGAGTCCGTCGGTGGGAAGCTCCACGGCTTCTGGTACGCCTTCGGCACGCACGACGGTTACAACCTGTGGGAAGCCCCGGACAACGTGTCCATGGCCGCGGTGGCCCTGGCGATCAGCGGAGGCGGCGCGCTGAGTTCGTTCGAGACGACGGTCCTCCTGACCGTCGACGAAACGATCGAGGCCCTGCGCACAGCCGAGCAGGTCCGGTACCGGGCTCCTGGCGCGTAGCGGAAGGCCGCGGCTCAGACCTCCACGCTCACGCGCTGATGCTCGGCAGTGAGCCACTCGATGTATGCAATGAGGTATGGCACAACGGGCGTCCGCTGCTCAGGGCCGGTGTTCAGTCGGTGCGGCAGTGTTCCTCCAAGTAGTTCGCCGCGAGGCCGCTCGCGCGGGTGAACCAGTCGTTCAGGACCGCGATTTCGTCGGGGGAGTAGTCCGCGAAGAGTTCCGTGAGGCGGGCGTAGTACGGCTCGTAGACCGCTCGGACGCGGGCGACCGCGTCGGGCTGGGCGGCTACGCGGATGCGGCGGCGGTCGGTCGGGTCGGGGCGGCGGGTGATGTAGCCGGCGCGTTCCAGGCGGTTGAGGATGCCGGTGACCGCGCCCGTCGTGACGTGGACTCGGGCTGCCAGGTCGCCGGCCGTGGGCAGGTTCTCACCGGCTTCGATGACGTAGGCGAAACAGGTGAGGTCGGTCACACTCAGGCCTACCTGTTGGGCGATCTCATGCTGTCCGACCAGGTGGGTCGCGATGAGGTGGTCCATCGCCGACAGTGCCTGCTCCGGCGTGGCAGCCGGACGCGGCTTGGCTTGCATTCCCAGATCCCTTAGTTCGTGAGATGTTTGGGCTCTAAAAGGCTTAGCTGGTGAGAGGCTCGGGGGCGCGGGTTCCCGGGGCCTTCGTGTGTGAGGGGGCAGCATATGAGCGCACATCAGTATGACCACGGTCATACCGTCGCGGGATGGGTCGGAACCGGGATCGCGAGTGTCGGGGCCGCTCTGGCGGGTGCGGGGGTGTGTTTCGTCTCGGGCGTGCTGATCGCCGGTGGGCTCGCGATCGGTGTGGTCGCCCTGCTGGTCACCTGGGCGCTGCACCTGGCCGGCTGGGGGAAGGGGCCGGGGCTCCGGCCCAGGGAGGAGTGGGGCTGGCGGGTCCGGGACTCGGGGGCGCGGGCCGGACATGACGAGTGCCTCGGGTGCCGGCTGGCCGGGCGGGGGCGTACGGCGGGCTCGGGCCGTACGACCGAGGTGGCCGGGGGTGCTTCCGTACGCGCTGAGGTGAGCGTGGGCGGGCAGAGCGAGGCCGCTGCCGTGGGGGCCGACTCCGGGCGCTGACGCGCGGACGCCGCTGCAGCGGATGCCGCTGTCACCGGACGCCGTTGTCAGTGGTGCCCTCTACGCTCGGCAGAGATGGCACAGGCATGGAAGTGCTCGGGGCTGCGGTGGTCGGCTGACGGTCCCGTGCTGGTGTGGCACGGCGGGCGGCGCACTGCGCTGACCTGGGGGAAACGGGTGGCCTTCGGGGTCGCGGAGGGGGGCGTGCGGACCTGCGTGGGGGCTCGGGGGCATGCCTGTCCGACGGGGGCGGCCGTGTCGGGGCGGAGTACGGGGGCGCGGTGCGAGGAGTGTGCGCGGCTGGACCGGGCGCACTCCGTGGCCGCCGACACGATCGCCGACGACCCGCGGCCGTATCGCGTGTATCTGGCGTGGTTCGGGCCCGGCATGGTCAAGGTCGGGATCACGGCGCAGGAGCGGGGCTCCGCGCGGCTGCTGGAGCAGGGGGCCGTGTGCTTCAGCTGGCTCGGTGCCGGGCCGCTCATGGCCGCGCGGCGTACGGAGGAGTTGTTGCGGGCCGCGCTGCGGGTGCCCGACCGGATCCCCTACGTCGAGAAGCGGGCCGTGCGGGCCGTGCTTCCGGAGGCTGCGGCCGACCGGGCCGTCGAGGTCGCCGAGCTGCACGCGCGGGCGGTCGCGCTCGGTGGGTGGCCGGAGTCGCTCGCGCGGGAGCCCCTGCGCGTTGTCGATCACCTGGAGGTGTTCGGGCTCGCCGGTCTGCCCGTCGCGGTCGGGGAAGTGGGCGAGCTCGTCGCCGGTGGGGTCGTGAGCGGGGAGCTCGTGGCCGCTGCCGGGCCCGATCTGCATCTGGCGACCGGGGGTGGGGTCGTCGTGCTGGACACGCGGCTGATGAGCGGATGGGAGCTGGTGCCCGCCGAGGGTTCGGAACTCACCGTGCCGGTGCGGGGGTTCAAGGAGAAGGCAGGTGTGCAGGACGGGTTGTTCTGACCCTCCCGATTCCCAGGCGTTCCCTGAGAAGCACCTGTGTGTTTCTCAGGGAAATCACAGGTTGCCGAAAGGGTGCTCTCAGAGCACGCCGACATCGTGTGCACCATGACCACGACCTCGCCCCAGGGGCGCACCGAACTGCTGAGGCCGGACGGGAGCCCCGTCCGAGTGCTTGTGGTGGACGACGAGATGTCGATCACCGAACTGCTGTCCATGGCCCTCCGCTACGAGGGCTGGCAGATCCGGAGCGCGGGAGACGGCCAGGGCGCCCTCCAGACCGCGCGCGACTTCCGGCCCGACGCCGTCGTCCTCGACATGATGCTGCCCGACATGGACGGGCTGGCGGTACTCGGCCGGCTGCGCCGTGAGCTGCCGGACGTGCCGGTTCTCTTCCTCACCGCCAAGGACGCCGTCGAGGACCGGATCGCCGGGCTGACGGCAGGCGGGGACGACTACGTCACCAAGCCGTTCAGCCTCGAAGAGGTCGTCGCGCGGCTGCGCGGGCTGATACGGCGGTCCGGTGCCGCCGACCGGCGCTCCGACTCCATGCTGGTCGTCGGCGACCTCACCCTCGACGAGGACAGCCACGAGGTCACCCGGGCCGGTGAGAACATCCACCTGACCGCGACCGAGTTCGAGCTGCTGCGGTTCCTGATGCGCAATCCGCGGCGCGTGCTCAGCAAGGCGCAGATCCTCGACCGCGTGTGGTCGTACGACTTCGGCGGGCAGGCCAACGTCGTCGAGCTGTACATCTCGTATCTGCGGCGGAAGATCGACGCGGGGCGCGAGCCGATGATCCACACCCGGCGTGGTGCCGGTTACCTGATCAAGCCCGCGGCCTCATGAGCGGACGGCGACGGCCGAGTACGCAGCAGAGGACGGGCGGGCTGTCGCGAGCGCGCAAGCCGCGCACGCTGCGGACCCGGCTCGTCGTCGCGTCCGTGGTGCTGATCGCCGTGGTGTGCGCGGTGATCGGGACCGTGACGACCCTCGCCCTCAGGTCGCATCTGTACGAGCAGCTGGACGGGCAGCTCGACGGAGCCGCGTCCAGGGCCGCGCTCAGCCCGCCCCGGGAGCCGGGCGAGGTCGGGGCCGACGGGCCCGCGAAGACGAAGAACGAAAGCCTCACCGACTTCGTCACGAGGGGGCCGCAGCCGGGCGGTACGGTCGCCGCCAAGATCGAGGGCGGCCGGATCACGGAGTCCGCGTACGGCGTCTCGGAAGACAACTACCGGATGAGCGCACGGTCGCTGAACTCCGCACAGAGAGCCGCCCTCGCTTCCGTGCCACAGACCGAGGGACAGCCGGCAACCATCGACATCCCGGGCCTCGGCGAGTACCGGGTCGAGTACAAGAGCGGTGACAAGGGCAGCTACTACGTGGCCATCCCGACCACGGACGTCACCAACACCGTCAACACCCTCATCCTGGTCGAGATCAGCGTCACGGCAGCCGGACTGGCCGCCGCGGGACTGGCCGGTTCCGTGCTCGTCGGCGTCGCCACCCGCCCCCTCCGCCGCGTCGCCGCCACCGCCACCCGGGTCTCCGAACTCCCCCTGCACACCGGCGAGGTCAACCTCAGCGAACGGGTCCCCGACTCCGAGACCGATCCGCACACCGAGGTCGGCCAGGTCGGCGCCGCGCTCAACCGGATGCTCGACCACGTCCACGGCGCCCTGCACGCACGGCAGCAGAGCGAGATGCGGGTCAGGCAGTTCGTCGCCGACGCCAGTCACGAGCTGCGGACCCCCCTGGCCTCCATCCGCGGGTACGCCGAGCTGACCCGGCGCGGCAGGGAGGACGTCGGACCCGACACCCGGCACGCCCTCGGGCGGATCGAGTCCGAGGCCGGGCGCATGACCCTCCTCGTCGAGGACCTGCTGCTGCTCGCCCGGCTGGACGCCGGGCGGCCGCTCACGTTCGAGCAGACCGACCTCGTACCGCTCGTCGTCGACACGGTCAGCGACGCCCGTGCGGCCGGACAGGACCACGTCTGGCGTCTCGACCTGCCCGACGAGCCCGCGCTGGTGTCGGCTGACGCGGCCCGGGTGCAACAGGTCCTCGTCAACCTGCTCGGCAACGCCCGCAACCACACCCCGCCCGGCACGACCGTCACCGCACGCGTGCAGCGGCGCGGCACCTGGCTGTGCGTGGACGTCGAGGACAACGGGCAGGGCATCCCGGCCGAGTTGCTGCCGCACGTCTTCGAACGGTTCGCGCGCGGCGACTCCGCGCGGTCCCGCGCCACCGGCTCGACCGGTCTCGGCCTCGCCATCGTGCAGGCCGTGGCGGCCGCGCACGGCGGTGCCGTGACCGTCGACAGCGTGCCCGGGCGGACCGTGTTCACGGTGCACCTGCCCGCGCTGCCGGCGCAGCCGCAGCCGGAAATGAGCTGGCAGCAGCACTCACAGGCACGCCACAGCGTCACCACATGGGCACAACAGGGCGCCTGACGAAAGTCGGTTCCATGCGAACCGATTCTTCTCCCGGCACCCTGCCGGCGCGGGAGCACCTCCCGGCCGCACCAGCCGGTACGCCTGTCCTGGACGTAGTGATCCCCGTCTACAACGAGGAGAAGGACCTCCAGCCGTGCGTCCGCAGACTGCACGAGCACCTCGCCCGCACCTTCCCGTACCCGTTCCGCATCACGATCGCGGACAACGCCTCCACGGACACCACCCCGCGGGTGGCGGCCCGGCTGGCGGCGGAGCTCCCCGAGGTCGCCCTCTTCCGCCTGGAGCAGAAGGGCCGGGGCCGGGCGCTGCGGGCCGTCTGGTCGGCCTCGGACGCTCCGGTCCTCGCCTACATGGACGTGGACCTGTCCACCGACCTCAACGCCCTGCTCCCGCTGGTGGCGCCGCTGATCTCCGGTCACTCGGACCTGGCGATCGGCTCCCGGCTAACCCACAGCTCGCGTGTGGTGCGCGGGCCCAAGCGGGAGTTCATCAGCCGGGCCTACAACCTCATCCTGCGCGGCTCGCTCCACGCCCGCTTCTCGGACGCCCAGTGCGGGTTCAAGGCGATCCGCCGTGACGTGGCGCAGGTGCTGCTGCCCCTGGTCGAGGACACCGGCTGGTTCTTCGACACCGAGATGCTGGTGCTCGCCGAGCGCGCGGGCCTGCGTATCCACGAGGTGCCGGTCGACTGGGTCGACGACCCCGACTCGACCGTGCACATCGTCAGGACCGCGACCGACGACCTCAAGGGCGTGTGGCGGGTCGGCAGGGCCCTGGCCACCGGTTCGCTGCCGCTGGACCGGCTCACCCGGCCGTTCGGCGACGACCCGCGCGACCGTGAGATCACGGACGTACCGCGGGGCCTCGCCCGCCAGTTGGTCGGCTTCTGCGTCGTCGGCGGCCTCTCCACCCTCTTCTACCTGCTCCTCTACAGCGGCTTCCGCCTCTTCACCGGCTCCCAGGCCGCCAACGCCCTCGCCCTGCTGGTCTCGGCGATCGCCAACACCGCCGCGAACCGGCGGCTCACCTTCGGGGTGCGCGGGCGCGGCGGAGCCGTACGGCACCAGGCGCAGGGCCTGGTCGTCTTCGGTATCGGACTCGCCCTGACCAGCGGCTCGCTCGCCGCGCTGGGCGCGGCCACGTCCGAACCCGCGCACTCCACCGAGCTGGCGGTCCTCATCGCCGCCAACCTCGCGGCGACCGTGCTGCGCTTCCTGCTCTTCCGGGCGTGGGTGTTCCCGGACCGGCGTGACGAGCCCGAGCTCTCGACGGTCGTGGACACGAACACCCAGTACGCCCCCTACGACACCACCCGGTTCCGCGTCGGTGACGTCGCGGACCGCACCTGGCCGGACAGCACCATGCAGCTCCAGCCGGTGCGCCTGACCGACACCGACCCGAGGAACGCCCGATGACGACGTACCACGACCGGACGACCCACGTGAGGGATACGAGTCCCCCGACCTGGGAACGGCCCCCGGCGGCACCCGCCGAGAACCCGCCCTTCGTACGGCGCCTGTGGCGCGGCCGGCCCGAGGACCCCCGTTGGGCACGCCCGGCCTTCCTCGGCCTGCTGCTCGCGACCCTGCTGCTCCACCTGTACGACCTGAGCGCCTCCGGCTACGCCAACTCCTTCTACTCGGCGGCCGTCCAGGCGGGCAGCAAGAGCTGGAAGGCCTTCTTCTTCGGCTCCCTCGACGCCTCCAACGCCATCACCGTCGACAAGCCCCCGGCCTCCCTGTGGCCGATGGAACTGTCGGTCAGGATCTTCGGCCTCAACTCGTGGGCGATCCTCGTCCCCGAGGTCCTCATGGGCGTCGGCACGGTGGCCGTCGTGTACGCCGCCGTGCGCCGCCGGTTCAGCCCCGCGGCCGGTCTGATCGCGGGTGCGGTGCTGGCGCTCACGCCCGTCGCGGCGCTGATGTTCCGCTTCAACAACCCGGACGCGATGCTGGCGCTGCTGATGGCGCTGGCCTGCTACTTCGTCATCCGGGCCCTGGAGGACGGCCGCACCAGGTGGCTGGTGTGGGCGGGGGTGGCCATCGGCTTCGCCTTCCTCACCAAGACCCTCCAGGCCTTCCTGATCCTGCCGCCCCTGGCCCTCGCCCATGCCGTGTGCGCGCCGGTGCGGATGAAGAAGCGCCTCGGGCAACTGGCCCTCGCCACGGTCGCGCTGGTCGTCTCCGGTGGCTGGTGGGTGGCGATCGTCGAGCTGTGGCCCGCGTCCTCCCGCCCGTACATCGGCGGCTCGCAGAACAACAGCTTCCTGGAACTGACCTTCGGCTACAACGGCCTGGGCCGCCTCAACGGCGACGAGACCGGCAGCGTGGGAGGCGGCGGTGGCAACGGCGGTGGCAACTGGGGAGAGACCGGCTGGGACCGCCTGTTCAGCTCCAGCATCGGCGGCCAGATCTCCTGGCTGATCCCGGCCGCGCTGATCCTGCTCGTCGCGGGCCTGGTGGCCACGCGCAAGACCGGGCGTACGTCGGTGACGCGGGGTTCGTTCCTCGTCTGGGGCGGCGCACTGCTCACGACCATGCTGGTCTTCAGCTACATGCAGGGCATCTTCCACGAGTACTACACGGTGGCGCTCGCCCCCTACATCGCGCCGCTGATCGGCATGGGCTCGGTGCTGCTCTGGGAGAAGCGTGACAAGGTCTGGGCGTCGCTGACCCTGGCGGCCGCGATGACGGCCACCGCGGCCTGGGGTTACGTCCTGCTCAACCGCTCCTCCGACTACCTGCCCTGGCTGAAGTGGCTCGTCCTGGTCGGCGGTCTGACGGCGGCCCTCGGCCTGATCTTCGCCGGCCGGCTGGGGCACGGACTGGCCCTGGGAGCGGCCGGGTTGGGCCTGGTCGCGGCGCTGGCCGGTCCGGCGGCGTACACGCTCACCACGCTGAACGAGGGGCACACGGGCTCGATCGTCACGGCGGGCCCGGCGGTCGCGGGCGGCCGGGGCGGTCCGGGCGGCGCCGGCGGTCCCGGCGGCGGTGGGCCCGGCGCCGGTGGCTTCCCGGGCGGCGGCCAGAACCAGCAGAACGGCAACGGCAACGCCCGGGGCGGGCAGGGCAACGGCTTCCCCGGCGGCGGTTTCCCGGGCGGTGGCCAGAACCAGCAGGGCCGGAACACCGCCCCGGGCGGCCCGACCGGCGACGGCGGCCGCATGGGCGGGGGTGGCGGCATCGGCGGTCTGCTCAACGGCGCCAGCGTCGGCTCCGAGGCCAGGAAGCTGCTGGAGACCGACGCCGACCGGTACACCTGGGCCGCGGCGGCCATCGGGGCCCAGAACGCCGCGAGTTACCAGCTGTCCACCGGCGAGCCGGTGATGGCCATCGGCGGCTTCAACGGCACGGACCCGTCCCCGACCCTGGCCCAGTTCAAGAAGTACGTGGAGGAAGGAAAGATCCACTACTTCATCGCGTCCGGCACGCGCGGCGGCATGGGCGGCAGCAGCGACGGCACGTCCTCCCGGATCACCTCCTGGGTCGAGGCCAACTTCAAGAAGGTGACGGCCGGTTCGGCCACCTTCTACGACCTCACGCAGAAGGCGAGCAGCTGACGGACCGCTGACCGGGAGAAGGGCCGTGGCCGGGAGCCACGGCCCTTCTCCAGGGCGCGATTACTCGGTTGTACGGCGTATGGGAATCCTTCTACGGTGTACAGCATGACGACGTCCCCCCAGGAAGAGGCCCCGCCGCAGACGGCACCCGGCGGCCACCCCCAGCGCTGGCTCATCCTCGCTGTCATCTGCCTCGCGCAGCTCACCGTGCTGCTCGACAACACGATCCTGAACGTGGCGATCCCCTCGCTCACCCGCGAGATGGACGCGACGACCGCCGACGTCCAGTGGATGATGAACGCCTACTCACTGGTGCAGTCCGGCCTGCTGCTCACGGCGGGCAACGCCGCCGACCGCTACGGCCGCAAGCTGCTGCTGATGTCGGGACTGGCGATCTTCGGCGTGGGCTCGCTGGCGGCCGGACTGTCCCAGAGCCCGGCTCAGCTGATCGCGGCCCGCGCCGGCATGGGCGTCGGCGGCGCGCTGCTGATGACCACGATCCTCGCCGTCGTCGTGCAGATCTTCGACGACCAGGAGCGGGTCAAGGCCATCGCGCTGTGGTCGACGGTCAGTTCACTCGGTTTCGCGGCCGGGCCGCTGCTCGGCGGAGTGATGCTGAACCACTTCTGGTGGGGCGCGATCTTCCTGATCAACATCCCGGTCGCGGTGCTCGGCCTGATCGCGGTCGCCGCGCTCGTGCCGGAGTCCAAGCACAAGGCGGGCGACCGGCCCGACCTGGTCGGCGCTGTGCTGTCGACCATCGGCATGACGTCCGTCGTGTACGCGATCATCACCGGCCCCGAGCACGGCTGGACGTCCGGCCAGGTGCTGGTCTCCGCGCTGATCGGCGTGGCCGTACTCGGGATCTTCGTGGTGTGGGAGCTGCGGACCGAGCACCCGATGCTCGACATGCACTTCTTCCGCAACCAGAAGTTCGTCGGCGCGGTCGCGGGCGCGATCCTCGTGGCGTTCGGCATGACGGGCTCGCTGTTCCTGCTCACCCAGCACCTCCAGTTCGTGCTCGGCTACGAGCCGCTGGACGCCGGCCTGCGGACGGCGCCGCTGGCGTTGACCGTGGTCGCGCTCAACTTCACCGGGCTCGGCGCGAAGCTGGTGCTCAAGGTCGGTACGCCGGGGGCCATCGCGCTCGGCATGACGCTGGTGTCGGCCGGTCTGGCGGCGATCGCGCTGCTCGGCGGGCACGGGTACGGCGGGATGCTGCTCGGCCTGGTCGTGATGGGCGCGGGTGTGGCGTTGTCCATGCCGGCGATGGCCAACGCGATCATGAGCGCGATACCGCCCGAGAAGGCGGGTGTGGGAGCGGGCATCAACGGGACGCTCGCGGAGTTCGGCAACGGGCTCGGTGTGGCGGTCCTCGGTGCGGTGCTCAACTCGCGGTTCGCGTCGCTGGTCGCCGTATCGGCGGCGTCGTTGCCGGCGGCACTCGCGGCAGCGGACTCGGCTGAGGAGAAGGCGCGCATCTCTGACGCATTCGCCTCCGGGTTGGAGACCAGTCAGTTGGTGGGGGCGGTGGCTGTGCTGGCCGGTGGGTTGGTCGCGGCGGCGTTGTTGCGGCGGGCTGAGCGGGCAGAATCCGTCTAGGAGTGCAGTTCCCCGCGCCCCTTTCGGGACGCCTAGCATGATCGGCGTCGGCGAGTCGAGGAAGGTGCGCCATGGCGAAAGCGGCTCGGGAGAGTCAGCCGCGGTCCAGCGTCTGGCTGGAGAGCAAGGCGCACCGGCGGCGCGGTGGAGGTCAGCCCTCGGGGCTGGACCGCGCGCGCATCATCGAGGTCAGCGTCCGGCTGCTCGACGCCGAGGGGCTGGCCAGGTTCTCGATGCGGCGGCTGGCCGGCGCGCTGAACGTCACCGCGATGTCCGTCTACTGGTACGTCGACACCAAGGACGACCTGCTCGAACTCGCCCTGGACGAGGTCATGGGCGAGATGCGGCTGCCCGATCCGGACGCCGACGAGGACTGGCGCGACCAGGTGCGGGCCCTCGCGTGGGAGTACCGGACGCTGCTGGTGCGGCACCCCTGGGTGTCCGCGCTGGTCGGCGTCTTCCTCAACATCGGCCCCAACAACCTGGCCTTCTCCCGGGCCGTACAGCGCGTGGTCCGCAGGACCGGGCTGCCCGCGAAACGCCTGACGAGCACGATCTCGGCCGTCTTCCAGTTCGTCTACGGCTACGGCACGCTGGAGGGCCATCTCTCCGCCCGCGCCAAGGCCGGCGGCATGACCGTGGACGAGTACTTCCAGCAGGCCCTGAGCACCGTGACCGCGGCCCCGCAGGCCGCCGACGTCATCAAGGAGTCCCAGGAGATCATGGCGGCGCGCGGCGGCGACACCGTCGCCGAGATGCTGGAGCGCGACTTCGAGTACGCGCTGGAACTGCTGATCGCGGGCATCGAGGCGATGGTCGCCCGGGAGCGAGAAGCCTGAGCGGGAGTTCCCCCCTACCCCCCCTCGACCAGCCGTGCCGGGAACCCGCCGGTCGCCACCGGCCCCCACCGCTCCGGGGTGATCCGGATGATCGACTTGCCCTGCTTGAGCATGGCCGCGCGGTACTCGTCCCAGTCGGGGTGCTCCCCGGCGATGTTTCGGTAGTACTCCACGAGCGGTTCGACGGAGTCGGGGGTGTCGACGACCTCGGCCGTGCCGTCGATCTGGACCCAGGGGCCGTTCCAGTCGTCGCTGAGGACGAGCAGGCTCACCCGGGGGTCCCGCTTGGCGTTGCGGGTCTTCGCCCGCTCCGGGTACGTCGAGACCACGATCCGGCCGGAGTCGTCGACCCCGCAGGTCAGCGGCGAGCCCTGGGGGCCGCCGTCGGACCGCCGGGTCAGCAGGATCGCGTGGTGCCGGGGGCGTACGAAGTCGAGCAACTCGTCGAGGGAGACGCGGGTGTTCGTCGCGATGTTCGGTGCCATGCCAGGCAGCCTACGACGCCATGGCCTCGGTGAGGTTGTCGTACACGGGCACGTCCCGGCGCAGGCCGGTCAGCTCCAGTACGCGGCTCGTGACACCGTCCGGCCGTGCCACCAGACGCATCCGGGCCCCGGGGCGCAGCCGGTGGCGCACGTCGTTGATGAGGCGGATGCCCTGGGAGTCCATGAAGCGGGTCGCGGTGAGGTCGAGGACGAGCACCTCCAGCCGGTCACCATGGGCCCGGGTCTCGGACACGATGAGCGGAAGCAGCTGCTCCGCGTTGCAGAAGTCGATCTCCGCGGGCATGGTGAAGTGGACGCGGCCTGGCAGACCGCGCGGTTGGGTGGGATTCGGGAGGAAAGTCACAGCACTCACCTGGCAGACGTTCGTCCGGACTCCGGTAAGGCCGCTTCCTGACCCTCAGGCCCATTCCACCATGCCGGGGCGCGGCCACGGAAGCGCCTGGGGCGGCCGTCGGCCGGACGTCACCTGGATGCAACCGAGCAGCTAGAGTGCTGTCCGTCCTGTGCTCGCAGTCGGGAATGTGCTGCGGAGCTCTCCTGCGCACGGCCATGGTCGTGCATGCCGAAGAGGTTCGTGGTGGCTGCGTCCGAGTTTCCTGATTTGCCCCGTTTTCCGGTCGGCTTCGAGCTGGCCGAGGCCCTGACGGTGGCGTCTCAGCAACTGCACGAGACACCCACCCCGCACAACACGCTGCGCACGGCGGTCCGGCTGGCCGTGCACATCATGCCCGGGGCCGAGCACGCCGGCATCTCCGAGATCGAGCGCGGCAACAAGTTCCGCACGCTCGCCTGGACCGACGACGTCGTGCGCTCCGCCGAGGCCCGGCACGGCGGCCGTGAACCGCACGGGCACTGGGAGCAGTTGTGGCACAGCCCGGTGGCGCGGATAACGGACAGCGAGGCCGACGACGGCTGGGACGTGCTGTCGGCCCTCGGACTGCGCTCGGCGCTGTCGCTGCGGCTGCGCGCCGACCGCCGCCGGCTGACCGTGCTCACGGCCTATGCGCGCAAACCGGGCGCCTTCGACGAGGACGCGACGCGCATCGGCCGGCTGTTCACCGCGCACGTCAGCATCGCCCTGGACTCCGCCACCGTGCGCGAGCAGCTCACCGAGGCCATGCACACCCGGGACCTGATCGGCCAGGCCACCGGCATCCTCATGGAGCGCCAGGGCATCGACGCGGCCGCGGCCTTCGAGAGCCTGGTGCGGGCCTCCCAGCGGGAGAACGTCAAACTGCGCGATCTGGCCCGCAAGATCGTCAGCGCTCACAACTCCACGTGAGCCGCTGAGAGTCAGGGCGGGGGCGTTAAGGGACGCCGACGGGATACCCGTACGTTCATGAGCTCCGAGACGTCCGACACGCTGGACCAGGCGATGGTGCGCAGCAGCGGTCTCGACACCCTGCTGCGCGATCTGACCGACCGCGCGGTTCAGGAGGTGCCGGGCGCCGCCGCGTGCAGCATCACGGTGAGTCGTGGCGGTCGGCTGCTCACCCTGGCCGGCAGCGACGGCCTGCCCAGCGGCCTGGACCAGCGGCAGTACGAGAACGGCTCGGGTCCCTGCGTCGACGCCGCCGAGACCGGCACCGAGCAGTACGCGCCGGACCTGGCCACGGAGTCCCGCTGGCCGGCGTACACGCGGTACGCGCTCTCCGCGGGCGTCCACTGCGCACTGGCCGTGCCGGTCGCCGTGGAGGGCGGGACGGGCGCCGCGATCAACCTCTACGGCGTGCGGCCCGGAGTGCTGGACGCGGGCCGGCACGCCGCCCGTGTGTTCGCCGCACGGGCGGGGGACGCGATCGACGTGGCGCTGCGCATCGAGCACCGGCGCCAGTCGGCGGCCGACGTGCGCACCGCGCTGCTCTCCCGCAGCGTCATCGACCAGGCGATCGGCATCCTCATGGCCCGGGAGCGGATCGACGCCCGGGACGCGCTGGAGCGGCTGCGCCGCGCCTCGCAGCACCGGAACGTCAAACTGCGCGACCTGTGCGACCAGTTGGTGGCGAAGGTCTCCGGCCCGGCCTCAGACAGCCGGAAGTGACTCGCCCTGCACGGCCTGGATGTCCAGCTCCACCTTGAGCGTCGTGCCGATGGCGGCGATGCCGGCCTGGAGGACCTGGTTGTAGTTCATCGCGAAGTCCTCGCGGTGCAGTTCGGTCGTGGCGCGGAACGCCGCACGGGTGCCGCCCCACGGGTCCGGGCCCGTGCCGAGGTAGGCCAGGTCCAGGTCGACCGGACGTACGACGCCGTGCATCCCCAGCTCGCCGTGCACGGTCCACCGGTCGGACCCGGTCGCCGTGAGCCCCGTCGAACGGTAGGTGATCTCGGGGAACCGCTCGACGTCCAGGAAGTCCGGCGACTTCAGGTGCCCGTCGCGCATGCCGTTGCCGGTGTCGATGGACGCGGCCCGGATCACCGCCTCCACACGCGACTTGGTGACGTCGTCCGGGGCGATCTCGATCGAGCCGGAGAACTCCGTGAACCGGCCGTGCACGCTGGAGATGCCCAGGTGCTGTGCCACGGCGGCCACGCTGGAGTGCACCGGGTCGACGGTCCACGGCCCCGGCGGCGGCAGCTCGGTGCCGCCCTGCCGTGCCAGCGTCACCGTGCCGACCTCGGCCCGGCCGCTCGCCGTGACGATCACACTGGAGGCCGCGGGCGCGTAGCCGACGGCGGTGACGATGACGGTGTACGCCCCCGGCTCCAGCGGCGTCGCGTCCCGGACGGCGCCCTCCGCGTCGGCCTCGGCACGCAGCGCCTGCGCACCGGTCATGTCGGCCACGGTGACGACCGCGTGCGACACGGCCCAACCGTCCCGGGTACGGATCCTCGCGGTCAGTCCCATCTCAGGTAACTCCTCGGAATGAAACCGGCCCGTGGCAGGGGCGCACCTCCGCTCGGAGCGCGCCCGCCGCCACGGGCCGGGGCTTGTCCTACTCGCCGGGGTGGGCGAGTTCGATGTCGTGGGCGTCGGTGCCGCGGCCCGTGACCGTCAGGGCGGTGGCCACCGGCGGGTAGCCCGTGGCGATGACGGTGTACTCGCCGCCGTCCAGGTCGGTGAAGGCGTACGCCCCGTCCGAACCGGTCGTGGCCGAGCCGACGACGTTGCCCGCCTGATCGACCAGCGTCACCCGGGCATCGGCCAGCGGGCCGTGCGGGGCGCGGACGACACCCTGGACGCGGGCGCCCGAGTCCAGGTCGATCTCGACCCGGGTGATGCCGGTGCCGCCCACCTCGACGGGCAGGGCGCGCGGCCGGTACCCGGCGGCGTTGACCGCGACGGTCACCGCCCCGGGCACCAGCTCGGCGAAGGAGAACTCGCCCTGCTCACCGGTCGCCTGGGTGGCCAGCAGGTCGCCGCGCACATCGGTGACGATCACCATCGCGTCCTTGACCGGCTGCCCGCCGTCGGCGGCCCGCACCAGGCCGGTCAGGCCGCTGGTGCCGCTGAGCAGGATGTCGTAGGCGACCGGCTCGCCGTTCACCACGACCGTGGACGCCTGCGGCTGGTAGCCGTCGGCGGAGGCGATCAGGACGTACGACCCGGCGCCCGGCGCGTCGAGGCCGTAGGAGCCGTCGGCCTGCGCCACCGACCGGCCCAGCTGACGCCCGGCCAGCGAGATCAGCGTGACGGCGGCCTGCGGCACCGGGGTGCTCTCGTTGCCGCGGACGAAGCCGCGGACCGGCACACCGTTCCCACCGGAAGCGGGCTCCTCGGCCCGGGCCACCGTGGCGACGGCGGCGAGCCGCTGCGTGCCCTCGGGCCCGGTGCCGTCGGCGGCCTCGGTGTCCGCCACGGCCCAGCTCGGCACGGCCTTCTCCGCGACGGGGGCCTCGGCGGCCGACTCGGCGGGAGCCTCCGCGCGGGCGTCGGCGTCCGCCGCCGCCTGTGCCAGCCCACCCTTCGTCTTCAACGGGACCTCCTTGATGAACAGCGACACCAGCAGCGCGAGCAGCGCCAACGGAGCCGAGTAGAGGAACACGTCCGCGACACCGTGGCCGTAGGCGCTCTCCACGACGGTGCGGATCGGCGCGGGCATCGCACCGAGGTCGGGGATGTTGCCCTCGCCCGTGCCGGCGTGGCCGAGGGCCGCGCCCTGGGCGCCGAGACCGGCGAGGCCGTCCTTGACGTAGTCGGTGATCTTGTTGCCCAGGACCGCGCCCAGCGCCGAGACGCCCACGGCACCGCCCAGGGACCGGAAGAAGGTCACCGTGGAACTGGCGGCACCCAGGTCGCCCGGCTCCACCTGGTTCTGCGTGCAGAGCACCAGGTTCTGCATCATCATGCCGATGCCGAGGCCCATCAGCGCCATGAAGATCGCTATGTGCCAGTACTCGGTGTCGTACCGGATCGTGCTCAGCAGGCCGAGCCCGGCCGTCACCAGCACACCGCCGCCGAGCAGCCAGCCCTTCCAGCGCCCGGTCCGGGTGATGACCTGGCCGGAGACGGTGGAGGAGACGAACAGGCCCGCGATCATCGGGATGGTCATGACGCCGGACATCGTCGGCGACTTGTCCCGCGCCAGCTGGAAGTACTGGCTGAAGAACACGGTCCCCGAGAACATCGCGACACCGACGAACAGCGAGGCCACGGAGGCCAGCGTGATGGTGCGGTTGCGGAACAGCCGCAGCGGGATGATCGGCTCGCTCGCCTTCGCCTCGATCAGGACGAACAGCGCCAGCAGCACGACCGAGCCGCCGACCATCGCGTACGTCTGCCACGACAGCCAGTCGTACTTGTCGCCGGCGAAGGTCACCCAGACCAGCAGCAGGCAGACGGCCGCGGTGATGAAGAAGGCGCCGGCCCAGTCGACCTTGACCTTCCGCTTCACCACGGGCAGGTGCAGGGTCTTCTGGAGCACGATCAGGGCGATCACGGCGAAGGGCACGCCGACGTAGAAGCACCAGCGCCAGCCGAGCCAGTCGGTGTCGGTGATGACACCGCCGACCAGCGGACCGCCGACCATGGCCGTGGCGAAGACGGCACCCAGGTAGCCGTTGTACCGTCCGCGCTCACGCGGCGAGATCATCGCCGCCATGATGATCTGGGCCAGTGCGGACAGACCGCCCATGCCGATGCCCTGGACCGCGCGGAACGTGATGAGCATGCCGGGGTTCTGCGACATGCCGGCCGCCGCAGACCCCAGGACGAAGACGACCAGGGCGAGCTGGATCAGCAGCTTCTTGGAGAACAGGTCGGCGAGCTTGCCCCACAGCGGCGTCGACGCGGTCATGGTCAGCAGGGACGCGGTCACGACCCAGGTGTAGGCGCTCTGGCCGCCGCCGAGGTCGCCGATGATCCGGGGCAGGGCGTTGGAGACGATCGTCGACGACAGGATCGCGACGAACATGCCGAGCAGGAGACCGGTGAGGGCCTCCATGATCTGCCGGTGCGTCATCGGAGCGCCGCCGCCGGAGGGGCCGTGGGAGCCTCCCCCGTGCTTGGCATGAGCCCGCACACCGGCTGGTGTGGTCGTTGCCATGGGCTTCCTTTTCTTACGTGCTTGCGGGTGTACGGGTGGTCTGTTCGACAGCGGGTGGTGCCGCCCGGGTCGCGGGCCGGCAGTCGAAGCTCTCCCTCAGCCGGGCCATCAGGTCGGTGAGCCGGCCGACGTCCTCGTCGGTCCAGTCGCTCAGGCGCTCGGCGAGGACCTCGGTGGTCCGCCGGGACAGCTCGTCGAGCTGTGCGTGGCCCGCGGGCGTGAGGCGCAGGATCCGGGAGCGCTTGTCCGCGGGGTCGGGGGAGCGTTCGATCCAGCCGCGCGCCACGACGTGCGCGACATGGCGGCTGGTGACCGACATGTCCACCGCGAGCAGCTCCGCGAGCTTGCTCATGCGCATGTCGCCGTGGCGCCCGAGGACGGTCAGGACGGCCGCCGACCCGCCGGGGCAGTCGGCCGGCATGATCCGGCCGAGCTCCCGCTTCACGGCGCCGAAGGCACTGAACTGGCGGACCAGCTCTTCGTACTGCGCCCTCTCGGCCATGACACCTCCCGCTTTCGTTGCTTTGGGCAACCATAGGAGCTGTTGGTTGCTGCAGGCAAATAAAAGTGGTGAGGAAGGTATAAAAACTTGGCAAAGGCAAGTATTGCGGTAGTAAATGTGCAGGTCGTGAGGCCGGGGGGAGGGGGCGGCTGGGACTGAACGGAATGCCAACCCCCACTTGGGGAGCCCCGGCGTTTTCGCTAGGGTCTCGGGCCATGGCTAACAACCAGGCCCCGCAGGGCAATCACGACCCCGCCGGCAGCACCCAGATGTTCCGCGCGTTCGTCGACGAGGCGCCGCAGGGGCGGCAGGCCGCGCCGACGAGTGGCGGGCCGCGTATCGGTCTCATCCTCGGCGTCGTCATCGCCGTCGCGGTGGTCGCGGCGGTGGCTTGGCTGGCCCTGGGGTGACGTCGGAAGCGCGCCAGCTTTCCTGAGCTCGGCGTTGCGGGGCGCTCGGCGTTGTCGCTGAGGCGCGGTGGGTCCGCAACCCGGCGGTACGGGGTGCCGCTGCGCCCACCCGTGCCGCCC
>NZ_WWIQ01000023.1:0-13326 GCF_009862985.1 Streptomyces sp. SID5464
AACTAGGCCGTGATGCGCTCCTCACTCGTTTGGAAACTCACCCTTGCTTTTCCCATCCGGAGTTTTCTCCCGCCGCTGACCGTGCTGGCTTTCACACCACAGGCCGCTGCACTTCGCGGGTCGGGCTCCGCATGCCGAGGGCGGCGGCGAAGCAGCGCAGGTTCTCCGGCACCGTCAGATCCGCGTGGACCGACGGCGCTTGGGTGACGTAGCCGACGCGGGTCCTCACCTGCGGGGCCACTGCGCACCGCGCTCGTGTCGGGGCACCGGCGAGCATCGTCCTGGCCCGTGAAACACCTCACCCTGCCCGGAGGCGCCACCACATACGAAAGACCCCCTCTCAACTGCGGAGACGCAGTTGAGAGGGGGTCTTCCCCAGTGTGGCGGCGCCAGGATTCGAACCTGGGAAGGCTGAGCCGGCAGATTTACAGTCTGCTCCCTTTGGCCGCTCGGGCACACCGCCGGGGTTGCTGCCCGTCGAACCGCCTTCCGCGGCGGCGCTCCGTGGCAACGACGTAAACAATACCTGATGTGGAGGGGTGCTTCGCCACCCGATTGATCGGCGCCCGTACGGCGGGGGGTGGCTAGGCTTGTCCGGATGCGGCCCGGGACCTGAACAGGCCCGGCGGCCGCCCACGTACGCCGGTACGCACGATACGCACCCCGATACAAGGAGCCACAGGACATGGCCGACTCCAGTTTCGACATCGTCTCGAAGGTCGAGCGGCAGGAGGTCGACAACGCACTCAACCAGGCCGCCAAGGAGATCTCGCAGCGCTACGACTTCAAGGGCGTGGGTGCCTCGATCTCGTGGTCCGGCGAGAACATCCTCATGGAGGCGAACTCCGAGGACCGGGTGAAGGCGATCCTCGACGTCTTCCAGTCCAAGCTGATCAAGCGCGGCATCTCGCTGAAGGCTCTGGACGCGGGCGAGCCCAAGCTCTCCGGCAAGGAGTACAAGATCTTCGCGTCGATCAAGGAGGGCATCTCCCAGGAGAACGCGAAGAAGGTGGCGAAGACCATCCGCGACGAGGGCCCCAAGGGCGTGAAGGCGCAGGTGCAGGGCGAGGAGCTGCGGGTCAGCTCCAAGAGCCGTGACGATCTTCAGGCCGTCATCGCGCTGCTGAAGGGCAAGGACTTCGACTTCGCCATGCAGTTCGTGAACTACCGGTAGGTCCGGTCGGCCCCTCGGGGCTCCCGGCCCGCACGGGTGGGGTCCCGGTCCGCACGGTGACGAGGAAGGGTGGGCACCTGCTGGGTGCCCACCCTTCTCGCCCGCTGGCTGCGGTCGATGGGTGCGGGCGGTGCGGTGTGTGCCGGCCGTGGGCGATGGGCGCGCGCCTGACGTGGGCCGCGGGCGCGGTCAGTCGCGGGAGTTGCCGAACAGGAGGCGGTAAGCGATCAGGAGAACGAGCGATCCGCCGATCGCCGCGGCCCAGGTCGCGCCGTCGTAGAAGTCCTTGGTGATCGGGTGGTCCATCCAGCGGGCCGATATCCAGCCGCCGATGAACGCGCCCGCGATGCCGATCAGAGTCGTGCCGATGAGTCCGCCCGGGTCACGCCCCGGCAGCAGGAACTTCGCGATGGCTCCGGCCAACAGTCCCAGGATGATCCAGCTGATGATGGTCATGCCGTGAACCTGCCCTTTCACGCTGTGCCCGCACTGTCCCGGCCATGTGATCTTGCTCCCGGCAGGCCGTGCTCGTGCGTCGTACGCCGGGCGTTCCGCGTGCGTCGTCCTCGCCGCGCGCGTTCACGCCGTCTTGGTGGGAAGGACGCCCTGGCCGCACCCACCGGTTGCACCGATCAGTAGGGTGCGACGCATGACAGCCTCCGATCCCGGCCTGCGTCGCACTCTCGGCGTCGGGGACGCCGTCGTCATCGGACTCGGCTCGATGGTGGGAGCCGGAATCTTCGCCGCCCTCGCGCCCGCGGCACACGCGGCCGGCTCCGGACTGCTCCTCGGGCTCGCCGTCGCCGCCGTCGTCGCGTACTGCAACGCCATGTCGTCGGCGCGACTCGCCGCCCTGTATCCGGCTTCGGGCGGGACGTATGTGTACGGGCGTGAGCGGCTCGGGGAGTTCTGGGGGTATCTCGCGGGCTGGTCGTTCGTGGTCGGGAAGACGGCCTCCTGTGCGGCGATGGCGCTCACCGTGGGCACGTACGTCTGGCCGGGGCAGGCGCACGCGGTGGCGGTCGCGGCCGTGGTGGCGCTGACCGCGGTGAACTACGGCGGTGTCCAGAAGTCCGCGTGGCTGACGCGGGTGATCGTGGCGGTGGTCCTGGCTGTCCTCGCTGCCGTGGTCGTCGGGTGTCTGGTGTCGGGCGAGGCCGATGCCGGGCGGCTGGACATCGGGGCCTCGGACGGTGTGGGCGGTGTCCTTCAGGCGGCCGGTCTGCTGTTCTTCGCGTTCGCCGGGTACGCCCGGATCGCGACGCTCGGTGAGGAGGTACGGGACCCGGCGCGCACCATTCCGCGAGCGATCCCGCTGGCACTGGGCATCGCGCTGGTGGTGTACGCGGGCGTGGCGGTGGCTGTCCTTTCGGTGCTGGGGTCCGACGGTCTGGGGGACGCGACAGCGCCACTGGCCGACGCCGTGCGGGCCGCCGGGATGCCCTGGCTCGTGCCGGTGGTGCGGATCGGTGCGGCCGTGGCCGCGCTGGGGTCGCTGCTCGCCCTGATTCTGGGTGTCTCACGGACGACGCTGGCCATGGCCCGGGACCGGCATCTGCCGGGAGCGCTGGCGGTCGTGCATCCGCGCTTCCAGGTGCCGCACCGGGCGGAGCTCGCCGTGGGTGCGGTGGTCGCGGTCCTGGCCGCCACGGTGGACGTCCGGGGCGCGATCGGGTTCTCCTCCTTCGGGGTGCTGGCGTACTACGCCGTGGCCAACGCCTCGGCCTGGACGCTCGATTCGGCGCCGACGGCACGGGTGGTGCCGGTGGTCGGGCTGCTCGGGTGCGCGGTGCTGGCGTTCTCGCTGCCTGGTGTTTCGGTGGTCGTGGGGGCGGGCGTGCTGGTGGTGGGGGTGCTCGCGTACGGAGTGCGGCGGTGGGTGCGGGCGGGGGCCGGGAAGGGGTAGGGCTGCCCTCTTGGCTGTGTTCGGGGGTTGCTGCCCTGCGGCCGGGGCTTCTTGGCGACGGGACTTCCGTGCGGCGGCCCGGGCCTCTGGCTGAGGTCGGGGGCTTCTCTGCGGCGGTCCCGATTCATCGGCCGCTGCTGGGGCCCGCTCGGTCGCTGTCCGTCAGGGGCACCTCACCGGGTCGTCCGCCGGCTCGGGACGTGAAGTCCAGCCGGGTCGGTGGGTGTTGTGGGCCTGGGTCGGCACTCGTGTCGGCAACTGCTCGATCGCGGTCATGGATTCATGATGCGGACCTCCACCGACAGCCGGGCGGGCCTGTGGATAACCCCGGGGACTGTGGAAACCGAGCCGCGTTGCCCCGCCGTCAGCGCACCGCGAACGGCTCGTTCGTCCGCACGATGTCGCGGCCCAGCGGGAGCAGCGAGACCGGAATGAGCTTGAAATTGGCGACGCCGAGCGGGATGCCGATGATCGTGACGCACAGCGCGATGCCGGTGACGATGTGGCCGAGGGCCAGCCACCAGCCCGCCAGTACCAGCCACAGCACGTTGCCGACGCAGGACGGCGCGCCCGCGTCGCGACGCTCGACCGTCGTGTACCCGAAGGGCCACAGGGCGTAGACGCCGATGCGGAAGGCCGCGATGCCGAACGGGATGCCGATGATGGTGATACAGAGGAGCAGGCCCGCGGCCATGTAGGCGAGGAACAGCCAGAAGCCGCTCAGGACGAGCCATATGACGTTCAGGATGGTCTTCACTGGCTCCCACCTGCCATCTTCTCGAGTCGGGAGATGCGATCCGCCATCGGCGGGTGCGTGGAGAACATCTTCGAGAGACCCTGACCGGGCCGGAACGGGTTCGCGATCATCATGTGGCTGGCGGTCTCGATGCGCGGCTCGGGCGGCAGCGGGAGCTGCTTGGTGCCGACTTCGAGCTTGCGCAGGGCGCTGGCCAGGGCGAGCGGGTCGCCGGTGAGCTGGGCGCCGGAGGCGTCCGCCTGGTACTCCCGCGAGCGGCTGATGGCCAGTTGGATGAGAGAGGCGGCCAGCGGGCCCAGGATCATGATCAGCAGCATGCCGAGCAGGCCGGGACCGTCATCGTCGTCAGAGCGCCCGATCGGGATCAGCCAGGCGAAGTTGACCAGGAACATGATCACGGAGGCCAGGGCACCGGCGACCGACGAGATGAGGATGTCGCGGTTGTAGACATGGCTGAGCTCGTGGCCGATGACGCCACGCAGCTCGCGCTCGTCCAGGAGGCGCAGGATGCCGTCGGTGCAGCACACGGCGGCGTTGCGCGGGTTGCGGCCCGTGGCGAAGGCGTTGGGCGCCTCGGTCGGGGAGATGTACAGGCGCGGCATGGGCTGGCGGGCCTGCGTGGAGAGCTCGCGGACCATGCGGTAGAGCCCCGGGGCCTCGAACTCGCTCACCGGGCGGGCGCGCATCGCGCGCAGGGCCAGCTTGTCGCTGTTCCAGTACGCGTACGCGTTGGTGGCCAGCGCAACCAGGACGGCGATGACGAGCCCCATACGGCCGAAGAAGCTGCCGATGACGATGATGAGTGCGGACAGCCCCCCGAGAAGGACTGCTGTCCTGAGCCCGTTGTGCCGGCGGTGCACGGTACGCCCTCCAAGTGGTGCGGTAGGGGGACCCTTGCTTGCTGGTCTGCGGTGCCACTGGTGCCCTGATGTCACGTCCAGTGGACCCTCCCGTACTGGTCAACGCCAGGCGGGAGGCACTAGTTCCCTTGTGCGCGCGGCGGCGGGTGTGGACCGTCCGGGTGAACGGCGCCGGGACGCGCCACGCGCGCGTGGAGGGCCGGGTGCCCCACGCGCGCGTGTCGAATGCCGCCGTTGTTCAGAACAGGGCGGTGTCGGTGAAGCGCAGGACGAGCTGGGGTGCCCCGGAAAGGGCGATGCCGAGTGCGCCGGTCAGGGCGATCGCGGCGGTGAGCGGGACGGAGGCGCGGTGCTTCTCGGGTTCGCCCTCGGGGGCGCGGAAGAGCAGGGCCGTCCACTGGAGGTAGTAGTACAGCGCGATGACGACGTTGACCGCCATGATCACGGCCAGCCAGCCGAGGCCGGCGTCGACGGCCGCCGAGAAGACGGTGACCTTGGCGAAGAGGCCGATGATGCCCGGCGGCAGCCCGGCGAGGCAGAGCAGGAAGAACGCCAGGAGCAGCGCGGACAGGGGGCTCGACGCGTAAAGGCCGCGGTAGTCGGAGACACGGTTGAGGGCCTTCGTCCGGCCGACGAGCGCGGCCACGGCGAAGGCGCCGAGGTTCACGGCGCCGTACATCAGGGCGTAGGCGACGGTGGAGCCGATCGACTTCTCGGCGTCCCCGGAGTACGCGGCGGCCGCGATCGGCACCAGGAGGTAGCCGGCCTGGCCGACGGACGACCAGGCGAGCAGGCGTACCGCGCTGTACGCGCGCGTGGCCTGCTGGCGCAGGGCGCCGACGTTGCCCACGGTCATGGTGAGCGCGGCCAGGGCGGCCAGGGCCGGGCCCCAGACGTCGGCGTACGACGGGAGGGCGACGACCGTGACGAGGATCAGACCGCTGAAGCCGACCGCCTTGCCGATGACCGACAGGTAGGCGGCGATGGGCAGGGGCGCCCCCACGTAGGTGTCGGGCACCCAGAAGTGGAAGGGCACGGCGGCCGTCTTGAAGGCGAAGCCGACGAGGGTGAGGACGACGCCGGTCTGGGCGAGCGTGTGGAGCTGTCCGTCGACGTTCTGGATGCGGTCGGCGACCTGGGTGAGGTACAGGGTGCCCGTGGAGGCGTACACGAAGCTGATGCCCATGAGGCTGACCGCGGTCGCGGTGACCGAGGACAGGAAGAACTTCAGGGCCGCTTCGGAGGACTTCCGGTCGCCGTGCCTGAGGCCGACCAGCGCGAAGGCGGGCAGCGAAGCGACCTCCAGGGCGACGATCAGGGTCGCGAGGTCGCGGGAGGCGGGCAGGAGGGCGGCGCCGGCCGCGGAGGACAGCAGCAGGAACCAGTACTCCCCTTCGGGCAGCTCCTTGCGGGCGTCCTTCAGGGCGGTGACCGACAGGAGGGCGGCGAGGAGGGCGCCGCCGAGGACCAGGAACTGGATGATCAGCGTGAAGCGGTCGGCCGTGTAGCTGCATACGGTGGCGTCGCCGGTCAGGCAGAAGGTGCTGCGGTCACCGTCCAGGAGGGGCAGCAGCATCAGCGTGGCGGCGGCCAGGCCTGCCACGGACGTCCAGCCGAGCAGCGTCTTCCGGTGCTCGGCGACGAACAGGTCGGCGACCAGGACGACGAGTCCGACGACCGCCGCGAGGGTGGGCGGCGCGATCGCGAGCCAGTCGACGGACTGGACGACGGACGCGGCCAGGGGCTGGGCCGGGGAGCTCATCGGGTGCCTCCTGCGAGGAGCTGCTGGACGGCCGGGTTGCTCAGGCCGAGAAGAGCCTTGGGCCACAGGCCCGCGACGACGGTGAGGACGACGAGCGGGGTCCAGGCCGCGAACTCGTACGAACGGACGTCGGTGAGCCTGGGGGCGTCCTGCGGCAGGGCGCCCATGCAGACACGGCGGACGACCACCAGCAGGTACGCGGCCGTCAGCAGCGTGCCGAACGCGCCGATCGCCATGAAGGTGAGGAACGCGGGACGGCTGAGGCCGGCTGCGGGCTGGAACGCGCCGAACAGGGCCAGCATCTCGCCCCAGAAGCCGGCAAGGCCCGGCAGGCCGAGCGAGGCGACGGCGGCGAAGGCGAGCAGGCCGCCGAGGCGCGGCGCCTTGCCGTAGAGCGCGGCTCCGGTCTCCTCGGCGAGGGTGTCGAGGTCGGTGGTGCCGGTGCGGTCCTTCAGGGCGCCGACCAGGAAGAACAGCAGACCGGTGATGAGGCCGTGGGCGATGTTGGCGAACAGGGCGCCGTTCACGCCGGTCGGGGTCATCGTCGAGATGCCGAGGAGCACGAAGCCCATGTGGCCGACGGAGGAGTAGGCGATGAGGCGCTTGAGGTCGCCCTTCGCGCCCTGCTTGGCGAGAGCCAGGCAGGCCAGGGATCCGTAGATGATGCCGACGACGGCGAGCGCCGCGAGGTAGGGCGCGAAGGTGCGGAAGCCGTCCGGTGCGATGGGGAGGAGGATCCGGATGAACCCGTACGTACCCATCTTCAGCAGGACACCGGCCAGCAGGACCGAGCCGACGGTCGGCGCGGCGGTGTGGGCGTCGGGCAGCCAGCTGTGCAACGGCCACATCGGCGTCTTGACCGCGAGGCCGATCCCGATCGCCAGAACGGCGATGACCTGCACCGATGCGGTCAGCGACCGGCCGTTGTCAGTGGCGAGTGCCATCATGTCGAACGTGCCCGCCTTGAGCCCGATCAGGAGCAGGCCGAGCAGCATGACCACGGAGCCGAGCAGCGTGTAGAGGATGAACCGCCACGCGGCCTGGCTCCTGCCCTCGCCGCCCCAGCGGGCGATGAGGAAGTACATCGGGATGAGGACCATCTCGAAGGCGAGGAAGAACAGCAGCAGGTCGAGGACGGCGAAGGTCGCGAGTGTCCCCGACTCCAGGACCAGCAGCAGCGCGACGAAGGCCTTCGGGCCCGGGCCTTCGGCCCGCGGCGTCAGCCGCTGATCTTGCTGCTTGAAGTACGAGTAGAGCGCGCAGAGGAAGGTCAGCAGCGCCGTCAGGACCAGAAGGGGGAGGGAGATGCCGTCGATGCCGAGGTGGATGCGCACGTCGAGTGCGGGGATCCAGCTGATGTCCGTGCTGGCCTGCATCCTCGACGGCTGGTCGTGGTCGAAGCCGAGCGCGAGGACGATCGCCGCGATGAGGACCGCGCCGGTGACGGTGACGCCGTGCCGGAGCACGGCCTGCTCGGGTGACTTCCCCTTCAGCCCGGGCGGGGCCGGCAGGAGAGCCGCGACCGCGCCGAGGAGCGGCCCTACGACGACGAATGCCAGAAGGAACTGCATCACGGACTCGTTGATATCGATCACGTCTGCTCACGCTCCCGTGGCGACGAGGACGACGGCGACCACGAGGACGACGGTGCCGGCGAGCAGCGCGCTCACATAGGTCTGGACGTTGCCGGTCTGGGCGCGCCGTACGGCGGCGCCGAGCCAGCGGGGCAGCGCACCGGCGCCCCGTACGTAGGTCTCGACGACCTCGCGGTCGAGGAACCGGACGAGGCTCGCCCCGGCCTGGACCGGTCGGACGAAGAGGGCGCTGTACAAGGCGTCCATGTGGAAGCCGGCGGCCGCGTGGCGGTGCAGCGGGCCGAGCAGGAGCCGTCCGGGGTCGGCGGGGTCGGGCGCGTAGGCGATGTCGCCGTAGGTCGGCTCGTGGGTGGCGATGGCTTCCGCCTCGACCTGGGCGGCGTCGCCCTCGGGGTGGGCCGCGACCGCGCCCAGTGGGACGCGTGCGGTGAGCGCGGTGGTGTGCCGCCAGGCGCCGTAGGTGACGATGCCGCCGACCAGGGCCACGCCCGTGCCGAGCACGGAGGTGGTGAGGGTCGGGCTGAGGTCGCGGCCGTCGAACCAGTCGGGCAGCAGGCGGAACGCGAATCCGCCGAGGGCCAGGGACGGGGCGGCGAGCACCCACAGCACGACGGTCATCGTCAGCGGCTGCCTGCCGTGGTCGGGAGCCTCGGCGCCCCGGCCGCGGAAGGCCAGCAGCCACAGGCGCATCGCGTAGGCGGCGGTGAGCACGGCCGTGAGCAGGCCGGCGACGAGGACGATCCACCCCGCGGCGGCGGGCGCGTGCTCGGTGTGTCCGGTGACGACGTGTTCGGCGACGCCGAGGACGGCCTCCTTGGAGAAGAAGCCGCTGAACGGCGGGATCGCGGCGAGCGCGAGGAGCGCCACGGTCATCGTCCAGTAGGCGTCGGGGACGCGGCCGCGCAGGTTCCGCATGCGGGACATGGCGGCGAGCGAGTTGGTGCCGGCGGCGTGGATGATCACGCCGGCCGCGAGGAACAGCAGCGCCTTGAAGGCGCCGTGGGACAGGAGGTGGAAGACGGCGGCTCCGCGGTCGCCGACGGCGAGGGCGCCGGTCATGTAGCCGAGCTGACCGATGGTCGAGTAGGCGAGGACGCGCTTGATGTCGTCCTGGGCGAGCGCGGCGAGCGCCGACCCGGCCATCGTGACGGCGGCCATGACGGCGAGGACGACCATCGCGGCCTGGGAGGCCTCGAAGACCGGCAGGAGACGGGCGATGAAGTAGACACCGGCGGCGACCATCGTCGCGGCGTGGATCAGTGCGGAGACGGGGGTCGGGCCCGCCATGGCGTCGGGGAGCCAGGTGTGCAGCGGGAACTGCGCGGACTTGCCCGCCACGCCCGCCAGGAGCAGCAGGGCGATCAGCGTCGGGTGGTCGATTCCGCCGCTCGCGACGGCGCCCAGGACCCGGGTGATGCGGAACGAACCGGCGTCGGTGGCCAGGGCGAACAGACCGATGAGGAAGGGGACGTCGCCGAGCTTGGTGACCAGGAAGGCCTTGAGGGAGGCGGCGCGGGCCTCCGGGGTCTCCCAGTAGTGGCCGACCAGGAAGTAGGAGCAGATGCCCATGACTTCCCAGCCGACCAGCAGCACGATCAGGTCGCCGGAGTAGACGACGAGAAACATCGCGGAGGTGAACAGGGAGACCAGGGCGGCATACGAGGGGTAGCGCGGGTCGTCGCGCAGGTAGCCCGTCGAGTAGATCTGCACGCAGGAGGCGACCAGGCCGACCAGGACGGCGACGAGGGCGGCGAAGCCGTCGATGTGCAGGGCGAGTTCGATGGGGACGGAGCCTGTGGGGGTGAGTTCCGTGGCCGCGTTGACGGCCGCGTCACCGCCCTGCCGCACGGCGACCAGCGCGGCGAGCACCAGGGAGGTGAGCGTCGGCAGGACGGCGAGCGGGCGGACGAAGCCGGGTGCCGTGCGGCCCAGGAGCAGGCCGGCGACGGCGCCGAGGAACGGAAGGAGAGGGACGAGGGCGGCGAGGGTGGTCGTGGTCACGCGGTGGCCTCAGCCTTCTGGGCCTCGCCGGACTGCTCGGGCGTAAGGGCGTCGTGGTCGGTGCCGTCGGGGTCGTGCCGTTCGGCGGTGTCGCGGAGCTTGTCGATGTCGGCGGTGCCGCGATTGCGGTGGACGGCGAGGACGATGGCCAGGCCGATGCCGATCTCGGCGGCGGCGATGGCGATGGTGAACAGGGTGAGGGCCTGGCCGGAGTGCAGGGTCTCCTCGGCGGTCCTGCTGAGCCAGACGTCGAAGGCGACCAGGTTGAGGTTGACGGCGTTGAGCATCAGCTCGACCGACATCAGGACCAGGATCGCGTTGCGGCGGGCGAGGACGCCGTACAGGCCGGTGCAGAAGAGGAGGGCGGAGAGGACGGCGGGATAGGCGAGGTGCATCAGCGGGTCCCTTCCTTCTCGTTCCGGGCCGCCGGGGTGTTCTCGGCCGCGGTCGCCGATGCGGCCTTCGCCTTGCGGGACAGGACGATCGCGCCGACCAGCGCGGCGAGGAGGAGGACGGAGAGGGCCTCGAAGGGGAGGACCCAGTTCTGGAAGAGGCTCGCGCCGGTGGCCTCGGTGGAGCCGGCGGCGGGGCCGTCCAAATCGATCCAGGTGGTGCGGAAGGCGTCGACGACGACCCAGACCAGGGCGGCAGCGGCGGCGACGGCCACGGTGAGGGCCGCCCAGCGGTTGCCGGAGTCGGCGTCCGGGGAGCGGCCGATGGGGGCCCTGGTAAGCATCAGACCGAACAGGAGGAGGACGACGACGGAACCGACGTAGATGAGGACCTGCACCCAGGCGATGAACTCGGCGGTGAGCAGGAGGTACTCGACGGCCAGGCCGCCGAGGGTCACCACGAGCCACAGGGCGGCGTGCACCAGCTGCCGGGTGGTGACGGTGACGAGCGCGGCGCCGAAGGTGACCAGGCCGACGAGGAGGAAGGCGATCTCGACGCCCGTCGGGGAGAGAAAGCCGTGGGTTTCGGCGGCCGTGGTGAACGCGGTCATTCCCGGCCCTCCTGCCCCGGCTTCGGCTGGTCCGTCTGCGGCTTCTGCTGATCCGTCTGTGGCGTCGGCTGGTCCGTCTGCTGCTTGGAGTCGCCGTGCGGGCGGGTCGGTCGCTCGGCGGCCCGGGCCTGCTCGTCGGCGTGCGGTTCGGTGACGGGCGGGGCCTGCTGGGCGGCCAGCTTGTCGGCGGTCTTGCGGGCGGTGGCGAGTTCCTTCGGCTCCTCCGCGCCGGGGTCGAGGGCCGGCGGGGCCGGGACGGTCCACATCCACTCGCGGAGCTTGTCTCGCTCGTGGGTGAGGTCGCGGATGTCGGTCTCGGCGTACTCGAACTCCGGGGACCAGAACAGGGCGTCGAAAGGACAGACCTCGATGCAGATACCGCAGTACATGCACAGGGAGAAGTCGATGGCGAAGCGGTCGAGGACGTTGCGGCTGCGTTCGCGGCCGCCGGGGGTCGCCGCCGGGACCGTCTCCTTGTGGGAGTCGATGTAGATGCACCAGTCCGGGCACTCGCGGGCGCACAGCATGCAGACCGTGCAGTTCTCCTCGAACAGGCCGATCACACCGCGGGTGCGGGGCGGGAGGTCGGGCTGGGCGTCCGGGTACTGCGCGGTGACGGACTTCTTCGTCATCGTGCGGAGGGTGACGGCCAGGCCCTTGGCCAGGCCACTTCCTGGGATGGGGGCCATGGTTACTGGATCACCACCTTGACGATGCCGGTGAGGGCGATCTGGGCGAGGGAGAGGGGGACGAGGAGAGTCCAGGACAGTTTCTGGAGCTGGTCCTCGCGCAGGCGCGGGTAGGTGACGCGCAGCCAGATGACGAGGAAGGCGAGGACGGCGGTCTTCAGCAAGGTCCAGACCCAGCCGAGGCCGTCGGCGCCCCAGGGGCCGTGCCAGCCGCCCAGGAAGAGGACGGTGGTCAGGCCGCACAGGACGACGATTCCGGCGTACTCGGCGAGGAGGAAGAGGGCGAAGCGGAGGCCGGTGTACTCGGTGTACGCGCCGAAGATGATCTCCGAATCGGCGACGGGCATGTCGAAGGGCGGGCGCTGGAGTTCGGCGAGTCCGGCCACGAAGAAGACGATCGCGCCAACGATCTGCCAGGGCAGCCACCACCACTCGAAGGCGTCGAGGATGCCGGGGATCGAGACGGTGCCGGCCGCCATCGCCACCGAGGCGGCGGTGAGGAGCATCGGCAGTTCGTAGGCGAGGAGCTGGGCGGCGGTGCGCAGGCCGCCGAGGAGGGAGAACTTGTTCGCGGACGCCCAGCCGGCCATGAGCGAGCCGAGGACGCCGACGCCCATGACGGCCAGGACGAAGAAGACACCGGCGTCGATGACCTGGCCGACGGCTCCCTCGTCCGGGCCGATGGGGATGGCGAGCAGGACGAGGAGGTACGGCAGGAGGGCCACGGCGGGGGCCAGTTGGAAGATGCGGCGGTCGGCGCCCGCGGGGACGACGTCCTCCTTCTGCGCGAACTTCACGCCGTCGGCGATCAGCTGGGCCCAGCCGTGGAAGCCGCCGGCGTACATGGGGCCGAGGCGGCCCTGCATGTGGGCCATCACCTTGTGTTCGGTCTGGCCGATGATCAGGGGGAAGGTGAGGAAGACGACGAAGACGATCAGGAGTCGCAGGGTGACGTCGAGCACGTCGTTCACCGCGGGCCTCCTGTCGGGTCTTCGGGGTTGTCGCTGGGCTGCGGGTCGTTCGCCGGTTCCGGGGTGTCGGGGGTGTCGGGGGTATCCGAGGGGTCGGGGCTGTCAGCGGGCTCGGGGGACTCTGGACTGCGTGATGTCCCCGAGTGGTCGGGCGACGGTTCGGGGGCCGGTTCCTCGAAGGCCGGACGGGCGTGGTGCCAAGGGGCGTCCGAGCTGCGCGGGGGCCGTGACGCCCTGCCCGGCCGGCTGTCGCCGAGGCCGGACGCCGCCCGCTGGCTGGCGGAGCCCTCCGAAGCGCTGCGCGCCCGGCGGGGGCCGGCCGGGGCACCTGGCTGCACTTGCTGCGACGCCGAGCCGTCACTCGCGCTTCGCGCACGGCGCGGCTCCGCCGGGGCGGCCGGGGTTCCGGGCTCGGTGGCCGGCGACTCAGGCCCGGCGTCCGGCGACTCCGGCTCAGTGGCCGGTGGTTGCGAGCCGGTCGCGGTCACCGCTGGTTCGGCTTCGGTCGCCTGGGATTCGGGACCGGAGGTCGCGGACTCAGGACCGTTGGGCGCCTGGCTCACCGAGCCCTCCGCCACTGTGCGGGCACGACGCGGCCCAGCCGAAGC